>JBMYUM010000170.1:0-8715 GCA_049605375.1 Phycisphaerae bacterium
ATGCGGAAGGACCGCCGGAGTCTCTCTATTGAAGTCCGCTTCAGCGACTTTGTGTTGAGAGGGATCGCCTGACGCGACACGACAGATCAGCAACCGCGGCACGTTCGGATACTCTGAATCGGCGAGTCGCACTTGCCATTCCGGCTTGGCACGAGCGGCCCAACTTGTTGAGACGGACCAACACGGAAGTCTGTGACCGCTCGGAACGTTGGTCGTGGTGCCGATGTTTCCTTGAGCATGAAATCGAATCGTATCTCTTGTGTGCAGTCTTATGCTTTGAGCGACAGCGATGATCTCTGCTGGCAATTCTGAGAATTCACTGTTGCTTCTCGTTTCATCGGATTGGCCGACGAAGATCTGGAACGTTGGTGCGAAGAGCAGCGACCCTTTGTTCGAGGTCAGAATGTCGGACATCAGCCCTCTTGCCTTGTATCCGCTGATCGTCACCATGTGATTGTCCGTTAGCTTCTGCAGTTGAAACCGCCTCTTGAGATCATCCAGCACGTCCCAAGAATCAAGTTCCAATACGTGGGCATCAATGGCGAACATTTTTGAACGATCAATCGGCAGTTGATCTGGCTTATACCAGCTGGGAATCTGAAACCCGGGCGGCCAATCCTCAGGTGTCGGAGATTCGCAGTCTGAAGTTCTGATCGTTACCGCGTGGTTCATTGCTGAAGGCTTAGTTGGCGATGTGCATCCAACCAACCCTGCCATGACGATAGCCAGCCCAGCAAAACCACCAATTGAGTAGCGATAAACCATGCGTGGTTCTCCTTTTGTGTCAGGCGTGTAGTCGATCATGTGTTCTTTGTCGAACGTCGTCCGAGCTCCCAGTGCCGCGCTTACCCGCGACGATCGTTAAGACATACCCATGGGCCGGAGCGAAGTTGCAACGGTTACAATTTGACGCGTACCTTTTGATCCGTTTGCTGTATTTCGTATGGGAAAAGAAGAGCCGGGTCGGTTGGACCTGGACTGTTGACCCCCTTTACGATTCGCATTGTGGCAAGACAATAGTTATCGAGCGTCGATATCTCGTAACAGCGGAAGTCATGAATACAGACAGTGAATGGCTGTCGATCGGAGATAGGCACTACTATGGCAGATGAACAGGTCGGTGATCCACGTGTCGGCATTATCATGGGCAGTTCCTCCGATTGGCCAACCATGCAATTGGCGGCGGAGCGGCTGACGGAGTTCGGCGTCACGTACCGGGCGCGTGTGGTGTCGGCTCATCGGACGCCGCATCTGATTCCCTCGTTCGCGACCGAAGCGGAATCTGACGGCATGCAGGTGATCATTGCCGGCGCTGGTGGTGCCGCGCATCTTCCCGGAATGATGGCAGCGCATACATACCTGCCGGTCCTCGGTGTCCCCATCCAGAGCAAGGCGTTGCAGGGGTTGGACTCGCTCCTTTCGATCGTGCAGATGCCTGACGGAATTCCGGTGGGGACGCTTGCCATCGGTAACGCCGGAGCCAGGAATGCGGCCATGATGGCGATTGCCATACTCGCTTTGCATGACTCGAAGCTTCAGCAGCAGCTTATGGCGTACCGCCAGTCGCTTGTCGCCCGTATCGAAAATGAGGAGCTGCCAGGATGACGCCGATCGAACCGGGTTCAACGCTGGGGGTGTTTGGTGGTGGGCAACTGGGCCGTATGTTCGCTCAGGCTGCCGCTCGCATGGGCTATCGTGTGCATGCTTATTGCCCGACGCCGGATTCACCCACGGCACACGTTGCGGATGCCATTACACTGGCACCCTACGATGACCTGGAGAGTGTGGCCGATTTCGCGAGCAAGGTCAGTGTCGCGACGTTTGAGTTTGAGAACATTCTTTCGGCGACAGCGGATAGAGCATCGGAGATCTGTCCCGTGCGACCGTCGGGTCATGCGTTGCATACCAGTCAGAACCGCCTGCGCGAGAAGACCTTCCTGGCATCGCACGGAATTCCTGTCGCACCGTTTCGACCGGTTACGTCTCTATCGGAGCTGCAAGAGGCTCTGGAGGATGTGGGGGCGCCGGCGATCTTGAAATCAGCGAGCTGGGGATACGACGGTAAGGGCCAAGTTAGAATTGAAGAGCTTCATCAGGCCGAGGACGCGTGGAAATCGGTGGCAACGGACGAGGCGGTGCTGGAGAGTTTCGTTGCGTTTGATCACGAGTTGTCCGTGATCACGGCGCGAGGGTTGGATGGTGAAACGGTCCACCATGGTCCGTTTCGGAATGCGCATCATCGTCATATTCTGGATGTGACCGTGTGTCCCGCCGGATTCTCGTCTGCGGTGAATGCCGAGGCTGTTTCCCTGGCACAGGGCGTGGTGGAGGCCTTGGATTACGTCGGTGTGCTGTGTGTTGAGATGTTTTACACGAAGGGGCAGGCTCTCATTGTCAACGAGATCGCGCCCAGACCTCATAATTCCGGTCATCTCACCATCGACGCACACACCTGTTGCCAGTTTGAGCAGCAGGTTCGTGCTATATGCGGTCTACCGCTAGGGGGGGGGACGCAGTTGGCGTCGGCCGCCATGGCAAATCTGCTCGGTGATTTGTGGCAGGCCGGTCCGCCCGATTGGTCTGCTTTGCGGGAATTTCCGGAGGCGCGGTTGCATCTCTACGGCAAGTCGGATGCACGTGCGGGAAGGAAAATGGGGCACGTCACCGTCCTTGCGTCATCGCCGGATGAAGCTGAGGATCGGGTCATTCGATTGCGCAAGCGACTCTTCCCCGATGCAGCCCTTGGCTATCTCAATGATCGGTGATCCGTTGTGACCCAATAGTGCCAATATGGTGGCACAAGTCTACGCCTCCAAGAGGCGTTCAACGTGGAGCGTCGCAGATTCCTGCAGTGCCTGCAGGTCATAGCCGCCCTCAAGCAGGCTTACGAGACGACCCTGGCAGTGACTTGCCGCCGACGCCGTCAAGCGATCGGTCATCCAGCCGTAGAGTTCTGTCGAGACCTCGACCGGGGCCAGCGGATCGCGCCGATGCGCGTCAAAGCCGGCAGACAGCAGCATGAACTCCGGTCGGTAGTCATCGATCAGCGGCAGTATCACCTCATCAAATGCGCTCTGGTACTGGTCGTCTGATGCGCCGGGAAGCACCGGGACATTGCAGGTCGAACCCTCGCCATCACCCTTGCCTCGCTCATCCGCACGTCCCGTTCCCGGATAGACAAATCGCGGGTCACCGTGAATGCTGACAAACAACACGCGTGGATCTGATTCAAAGCTGTGTTGCGTTCCATTTCCATGATGGACATCGAAATCGAGTATCAAGACACGATCCAGTCGGTGCTCTTCGAGGAGATGGTGGCCTGCCAGCGCGATGTTGTTGAGCAGACAGAACCCCATTGAGACAGTTTTCTCGGCATGGTGACCTGGCGGACGAATGGCGCAGAATGCATGATCAATGGAACCCTCCATGACTTTGTCGACAGCGTGAAGGGCACTACCCGCTGCCAGTCGTGCAATATCAAAACTTCGATCGCAGATCGCGCTGTCGGGTACGTCGATGAATGGTGCGTTGGATGCGCATGCGGCCTGAACGCGCTCGATGTATTCCGAAGTGTGGATCCCGTATACGCGCTCCAGATCAATAGGCTGTGGTGACAGTGGGACGCATCGAGTGGGTAGATCCGCGGCGTTGAACCCTGCCTTGATGGCCTCAATGCGAGCCGGGCGCTCCGGGTGCCCGTCGCGCGTGTCATGTGACGTGAATATGTCATCCAGAAGCAGGCCAGTGACAGCCATGTGGCACCCCTCTCTGTAATTGCCTACAGGAATCCTGTCTACGATGGCCGATGGTCGCGCGGCCGTGTGTCGTTATAATGCAATCATGGACATCAAGGAAAGATATCAACAAGCTGACACGCTGACCTTTGACTGCTACGGGACGCTGGTTGACTGGCGGGCCGGCATCGAGACCTCATTGCTGTCCCTGTTCGGTGACTCACTGTTGCCCCGCATGCAGGAAGTCTACCTCGCGTATGTCGATACGGAGAAGGAGGTGGAGGCGGACGCGGTCGCCAACGGTTTCAAGGACTACCGCCAGATTCTGACGGCGACGGCGGCGCGACTGGCCGAGAAGCTGGGTGTTCCGTTGGCGGCGGAGGGTGCGGCGAGGCTTCCCGATCTGCTGGGAACCTGGCCTCCGTTTGCCGATACGGTTAGCGCATTGCGTCGTTTGAAGTCGCGCTACCGTCTCGGGATTCTGTCCAATATCGATCGCGATCTTTTCTCACAGACGGCTCAGCATCTCGAGGTGGAATTCGACTTCATTGTTACGGCCCAAGACGTGCAGTCCTATAAACCGGCCCAGGGTCATTTTGTGCGCATGATGAGTGATCATGCCGAGAAAGAGAAAGTAATCCACGTAGCGCAGAGCTTGTACCATGATGGGCGTCCGGCGAACGAACTGGGACTTGCCTACATCTGGATCAATCGCTACAAGGATAAGGACGAGCTCGGCATTCGAAAGGATGCGGAGTTCGCTGACCTTCAGTCTCTCGCAGACAACATGGGGCTGTAGGTAAACGTCTGTTGATAATGATCTTATGGTAGAAGGTGCCAGATGACCGATCTTCAGCAATGCGAGAACCTGTTTCCATCGGGGACGCCGGTGTGTGTGAAGCAGGCCGTCGACCGTCGTGGTCGCATCGTGCAGACCGAGGTGGTTGGTGTAGTGGAAGATTGGGAGAAGAAGCCGACGGGCAGCTGGTACGCGCACGGTCAGTATTGCAAGTATTGGCTCTATCGCCTGAAGCTTCGCAAGCCGGATGGTGAGCTGTCCCTGATCAAGATCGATGACGATACCGAGATCGCCAAACTTGAGTCCTCCTCCAGCTGACGCCCGCTCCGGCTGATGCCTGTTCCGGCAGTCGGCTGTAAACTAATAAATGACAATATGTTGTGCGTGGCTTGGCGGACTGTGAATGTCCTGCATGACGCAGTTACGCGTGTGTTGCTGCCGTTGCAACTCAACCGGCTGGTGTTCGCTTGCTTGGGTCTCCCAATGCGCGGCTCCTGCTCTGGATTTCCGGACGCCTTGTCGTGGCTCGGAGCGGGGTGGAATAACGTCCAGCGGACCATGATTTTCGCCGATGGCACGAATGGAGCAGTCTGCCCATGGGAGTGATGGATGCGCCTGGATGCTGTCGACAACAATGCCTTGATCTCAGCTTTGCTGGGGCCCGGTGCCATTTCGCGTCGGCAGCTGCGCGCACTCAACGGGGCGGACCAGGCTGCTTCTCGCCAGCCGACACCAATCAACGGTAGCGAAACAGACATTGTTGAAATTCGGGGAGTATCACCCGAGCAACAACCCAATCCGATTGAACGACTCGATCCCGCCTCTCGTGCGTCTGAAACCGTCGTCAACCAAAGTGTTTCGCCATCGGTTTCGTCTTCGCAGGCGTATCTTCAAGGAACGGGTGACACGGCGCGGGGAAGTTCCAACCCCTCCGGCCGTCGTTCTGAAGGTGCTGCTGCTGATGCGAGTCCGGGCGCTGCGAAAGGTGCGGATGGCAAAGAGCTGAGTAAGGAAGAGCAGGCTCAGGTACGCGAACTCAAACAGCGCGATGCGGAAGTCCGTCGTCATGAGCAGGCTCACAAGGCGGCTGCCGGACAGTATGCGACTGGCGGTCCTCATTATGAATATCAGACGGGGCCGGACGGCAAGCAATATGCTGTCGGGGGTCACGTCACGGTAGATACGTCCGAGGTTGCCAACGATCCGCAGGCGACGATTCAGAAAATGCAGCAGATTCAGCGTGCTGCGACAGCGCCGGCGGAGCCTTCTTCTCAGGATCGTGCCGTGGCCGCTCAGGCGCGGGCGACCGAGCAGAAGGCGCGGGCTGAGCTGGCGGAGGAGCAGCGCGCTAAGGCAACGGGTTCGGATCAGGAGGGTGGTGACGCTGCCCTGTCGTTGTCGGTTTCCGATCTTGGTTCGCCTGGATCCCCATCGGGAGAGGCGGGTTCACCATCCGGGACGCAATCCGGGACATCCACTCAAGTCGGCCAATCCAGGACACCCAATAGTCGATCGGGGACACCCAGTCGATCGGGGACACCCAATACGTTCGATCAGGTGGTGGCATCGCAAGCAGAGATACAAGCGGGGACTCCCCAAGCTGGCGAATCCGGGACACCCATCGATGGCGAATCCGGGACACCCATCAATCGGTTGGGGGCATCCGTTCGTTCTTCGCAAGTTGGGCGAGGAGGCACGGCGCTGGAGCCGGATTCCGTATTCGGTTTCGCAAGCGTTGCAGGGCGATGGGACTCGTCGTCACAATCACCTCAATCGTCCCAAACGATAGAGGGCCCCCAGGCTGCCGGTAGCATCAATCAGCTTTTGCGCCAGTCATACCTGAGCCAGCAGTCGGTGCAGCCGCAGCCACGCATCAATCTCGTCGCCTGATTTCCATCAACACCGCTTTGGAACGCCGATTCGGACAATCCAGCCGATTCAGGACACCCACATTCCGGTAGACGAGCCGGTTGGGGAAGCCGGATGGGGACACCCACATTTCGGAACGGGCAACCTGGGACACCCAACAAGTTGTCGGGAATCCGGACAGGATAAACGTGGGACACCCATGAAACTCGGGACACCCATTTGATGCCATATGTCATTCCTGTCGCGGTCGTCATAAGTCGAGAATGCTCAGAGAATTAAGTCCGGGAATTGTTCATGGACGCCGGAATGAACCCGGGACGCCCACTCTCTCAGTTGGATCCGGGACACCCATTTGATGTCGCGCGACTCAGCGCGACTCAGCGACTCAGGACACCCACTTTTTAGGGACGAGTCCGGGACACCGGCGAACCCGGGACACCCACGAACTCGATAACGTCAACCGTCTCACGCCGTGATGCCAAGTCCATAGAGCTGGTGCTCTTGGGGCAGTGCTCCTGAAGACTCGTTCGCTGTCAGTCATTTCAATCACGACTGACCATACCGGAATCTCAATTCATCGCGGGTTATTCGGAACTTTGTTGAAGCTGGTTGGTCAAATCTATCGTCTCTTACTTAATGGCAGTGCGCATTGATGCGTCGAGAATTGTCGGCCCAGGTTGACCCGACAGTTGGAAAACTGGAGTGTTCTTACTGTCGGGCGACGGGCGAATGTACGCCCACATAGCGCCTGCCGATGGCGACTTGAATCCGCGATGGTCCACGTGTCAGGGGCCGCGCCCAGCAAGCGTCGCAAAGCGTTTCGTGCGAATGGAAAGGACTCGAACCATGCTTCGTAAGGTATGTTCCGTAACGAGTTGGGGCGCGGTGGCCCTGTGCTCGATTGTGGTTGTCAGCGGTTGTGATCAGCTTGGTATTGGAAGTGGGCGCGTCATTGACAACTCGAATGCGTCGCTGAAAGCCTTCGAATCAGAAGGTGCATTGGAAGATTATCTTCAGTCACAGCTGCAGGCGCAGAGCCAGCGAATGGATGGCACCGTCGTTCTTGAAGACGGGTTCACCGATGGCGTCGCCGCCGACGGTGCGGCCGACCTCGGTGGAGCCGGTGGTCGGGCAGAGGTGGAAAATGCACCGGCACCCGTCAGTGATCAATCCGGAAACACCGTATTGGGTGAGTCCGCAGATGGTGACGACTTTTCAGGAACCACGACACAAGAATCCGGCGTTGATGAGGCTGATGTTGTTAAGACCGATGGTCGCTACATTTATGTTCTCAGCCACGGCACACTGAAGATCATCCAGGCTGTTCCGGCCGAGACCATGGCTACCGTTGGCGAAGTTGACATCGAAGGGTACGGACGTGACATGTATCTTCGTGATGGTCAGGTCACGATCCTCTCTGACAGTTACAGTGGATTTATCGCGCTCCCTGTAAAAGAGGAAGAGATTGCCGTTGATAGCGATGAGCCGATTGTGGTAGATAGCACGGATGATGTCGACATCGACGTCATTTCGTTGCCTTACGAACCCGTTCGGCCGGGCGCCATGGTGACCGTGGTTGATGTTTCCGAACCGGACAATCCGGTCGTTCTGTCAAAAACACGATTTGACGGCAACGTCGCCTCCAGTCGTATGATCGACGGTGAACTTCATCTCGTTCTGGCGACCTATGACTATTTCTATTACGACATCATGCCGCGCTACGGGCAGACTGATTTCGATCCGACAGCCGTCGATTCCGACGCTATCCTCCCGTCGTTTGCGCACTCCGATCAGGATGGCAATGTAACAGAAGGCAAGGCGCTGACGTGGGAATCACTGTATCGTCCGACCGAACCCGATGGCTTTGGCGTGGTCACCGTCGTCAGCATGCAACCATCGGCTGCACTTGAGTTCAAGGCGGTCGGCGTTCTGGCGCAACCCGGAAACGTCTATTCCTCCAAGGAGACGCTCTACCTGACCGACACGGATTACGATTTCTCAGGGAACGTCCGTGAGACCACCAACATCTATAAGTTCGTCTACGGCGAAGACGGCCCTGTGCCCGTTGCCGCCGGGGCAGTCCCGGGGCGCGTGCTCAACCAGTATTCCATGGGTGAACACAACGGTTTCTTGCGCGTGGCAACCACGCAGGGGCCGCAATTCGGGTTTGCAGGGCAGGTCGCGCCATCCACAAACCAGGTGTACGTCCTTGAAGAAGTCGAGGGCGAACTGGCAATCGTTGGAAGTGTCGAAGACATCGCCGAAGGTGAGTCCATTCAGTCGGCTCGTTTTGTCGGCGATCGCGGATTCGTG
>JBMYUM010000171.1:0-8706 GCA_049605375.1 Phycisphaerae bacterium
GAAGAAATGGACATCAATGACGTAACGCCGGAGTCGTTCGGCGTACCGTCGCTTGATGGCATCGTGCAGCATTCGGTCAGCGATGTCGGGAGCGTGATTTCAAGCGGGAGCTTCCTCACCGACGGCATGGTCATTTGTCCGTGCAGCAGCCAGACGCTCGGTGCGGTCGCCTGTGGCCTTGGTGAAAATCTCATCCACCGTGCCGCGCACGTGACACTCAAAGAGATGAGGCGACTGGTCGTCGTACCGCGGGAAATGCCTATGAGCCGTATCGACCTCCAGAATTCACTGCGACTCAGCGAAGCCGGAGCCGTACTCTGTCCGGCGGCACCAGGTTTCTATCTGCGTCCGACCACCGTCCAGGAACTGGTTGATTTCGTCGCAGGTAAGATCTTGGATCTTCTCGATGTACCCCATTCGATGAACACCCGATGGACCGGCGAGGTTCCCGCCGTGAAAAGCTCGTGACCACCAATCGTAGCTGGCTGCAGTCCGTCGCCGTTTGGGCCGACATGGTCAAGTTCGGCCATTCGATCTTTGCCCTGCCGTTCGCCCTGATTGCGACGTTCCTCGCCGCACGGCACCTGGAAGGCAGTGGATTGCCGCAGTGGGGCCACGTCGGCTTGATCGTCTGGTGCATGGTTGCCGCCCGCAGCACGGCCATGACCTTCAATCGCATCGTTGACGCACAAATCGACGCAAGAAATCCGCGTACGGCATCACGCCCGATCCCCGCCGGCAAAATCTCGATGTCGGCCGCGTGGTTCATGCTCGGCCTCTCAGGTATCACGTTCGGATTGGGATGCCTCGGCTTCTTTGTCTATTACGGCAACACGTGGCCGATGCTGCTTTCCGGGCCGGTGCTGCTGTTTCTGTGCGGCTATTCATTGACCAAGCGTTTCACAGCTTTTTCGCACTTTTACCTGGGAAGTACCATCGCCTTCTCACCGGTTGCCGCGTGGCTGGCCATCGATCCGGGAAGCATCGGCTGGACGGCCGTCACCCTGCTCATCACGGTGGCATGCTGGATCGGCGGCTTCGACATCATCTATGCCTGTCAGGATATTGACGTGGATCGGAATGAAGGACTCTACAGCCTCCCGTCACGACTGGGACCACACCGGGCGTTGTGGATCGCCCGCGTCGCACACACGGTAACGGCGGCCGGCCTGATCATGATTGGCCAACTGGAACAGCTGGGCATGATCTACCACGCCGGCGTCGCCATCACCATCGTACTGCTCATTGTCGAGAACGCCCTGGTCAAGCCGAACGACTACCGCCACGTCACCCTCGCGTTTTTTACCCTCAACGGGGTTATCAGTGTCGTTTTGGCGGTTGCCGCCATCGCCGACGCCTCACTGATCGCATAGCCGGCGACGCTATCCCATTGCCCTCATTGACGATACGTCATGCGGCCGGTTATGCTTGTCGTCCATCAGCAGCATGAACAGGCTGCTGCGGCCAGGGGTGGCGGCGCACGGATAGGTTCGATCGAACCCGCTCCCCCATTTGTCTTGCGCACCCGAAGCGGCCTGGCAGACCGTCTGGCCTTCATGCGATAGAACCAGCTCCCGCCCACACGAACCTGGGCGTATGATAAACGGCACGATGGTTCAGAACTCAGTGTTGCAGAGTCTAAAGATGACAGCCACTCGAATTGCCTCATCTCTTTCGATGAACAAGTACGACCATCGGTCCCTACGCCTCTTCCTTCTGCCATGGCTGATCGTGCTGCCGCTGTTCAGCGCCGGATGCCAGGACCTGAAGTTTGTCTGGGACAAAGAAGGAAAAGATGACATCGACCTCGGCGTTCGGGCGGAAGATCCCGATGGACGTCGTTCTGCTGCGATCAAGAATACCGTCGGCGAATCAACGTACTACCAAGGAACGGGTCCGCTGAAGCTGATCGGCTACGGGCTGGTTCTGGGCTTGGGAGAAAGCGGCTCGCGTGACTGCCCCAATAACGTCTACAAAGATCTCGTGCACGCCATGTACAAGCAGCACGATTTCACGGAGGCGACAGTCGGTGTCAAATCAATGACACCTGAAGAGCTGATTGCCAGCAAGGATACGGCTGTGGTCTCGGTATTCGGTGAAGTTGCCCCGGGAAGTCTTGCGGGCGATCGCTTTGACGTCACCGTTCGGGCTCTGTCCGGGACGCAGACCAAATCGCTCCGTGGCGGTTATCTCTTCCCGATGGAGCTGCAGATGTTCCGGAACATCCCGGAACGGGGAACCATCACCGGCAAGGTGCTCGCAAGAGCGAAGGGACCGCTGTTCGTCAATCCATTCGCGGGTGAGAAGTCGGCGACCAAGGCCAATCAGCGTGAAGCGACCATCCTCGGTGGAGGCATGGCGACCGTTGATCGAGATGTTCGACTGGTACTCAGCAGACCCTCCTATCAGCTTGCCAAGCGAATCCAGGACAGAATCAACGGTCGGTTTCCCGATTCCAAGCGAGTTGCCGAAGCCGTGTCGCCATCTTTTGTGAAAATTCACATTCCGCGGGAATACTTTGGCGATTCCGCTCACTTCCTCGCGCTGATACGCGCACTGTATCTTTCGCGCGACCCCCACTTTGAGGGCCTGACCGCACGCCGACTGGCAAAGGAAATTGTCTCCCCCACGGCACCGCACAAGGACATTGCGCTGGCATTCGAGGCGTTGGGACAGAATTCAATTCCCTTCCTTCGCGATCTGTACACGCACGAACGCGACCACGTAAGTTTTCATGCAGCCGCAGCAGGGATTCGCCTCGGTGAACACCTGGCGGTTGATGTCATGGCAATGCACGCCGCCGACCCGGACTCGCCGTATCGTTATCAGGCGATCCGTGCATTGGGTGTCGCGAAAGATATCGGTGCCGCCTCGATGGCACTGCGTGACTTGCTCCATGATCCGGATTACCGTGTGGTCCTCGCTTCATACGAATCGTTACTGGTTCGACGAGACTCCATCATCCACTCGCTGCCGATCGGGAGAGACAGCTTCCGACTCGATATCGTGCCGACCGCCAGCGTGAATACCATTTACTGCAAGCGAGCGAAATCACCACGTATTGCATTGTTCGGACCGGACTTGCGGTTGGTGCCGCCACTTTTCTACGCCGCTCCCGATGGTTGCATCATGCTCAGCGCTGATCAGGATGACGATGCCGTTCGCGCGGTACGTCGTGCAAAGACGTCAGGTCGAACCTCGCCGGAACTCGAAATGCCGGTTGAGCTGGATCGATTCGTATCGCTGTGCGGAAACCTGGCCGGCATGGACCTCGATGAAGAACTGACCGGTCTTGGACTCGACTACGGGACCATCGTTCGCGCCTTGCATGAACTGTCATTGCCGAAGTCCGTCAATGCCAGATTTGTCATGGAACAGCCCAACCTTGCCGAAGTCTTTGGACCGAAACGCCCCACGGGACGACCCGAATCAGATCTGTGATCACTGACGACCGTGGACGCCTCAGCGTGGCGTCCACCAGTCGGCTACGATCGTCCGACCATCCGATACAGGGTCGGTCCGATAGAAGGGCCTGAAACGGACGGCATTCCTCCACACACGGATTCTGTGAGATTTTTCTCAAGCGATTTGCACGCGGCGCGCCCGTATTTGATACTTGCGGCAATGACGAGTTTGGCGAGCCCAACTGAACTGGCAGCACGGCACCGACTTGACCGCAACCAGAACGCCCTCTTTGCGGTCATGCGGCGCCTTGCCTCAGGTAACCGGATCAACACCGGCAGTGATGATCCTGCAGGCCTGATCGCCAGCGAGCGACTGCGATCCGAAACACGCATGCAGAGTGTGAAGATCGACGGATACGAACGTGCGTACGCAAACGCGAATATCGTGGACGGGCACATGAGTCAGTTGTCCTCCATGATGATCGAGCTGGAGAGTCTGGCCGTCGCCAGCGCGAATACGGCCGGCATGACCGATGCCGAGATTCAGGCCAACCAGCAGCAGGCGGACGCACTGGCATCCAGTATTCAGAAATTCGGAGGTGACGCGCTCACGTCACTCGACTCAATTTCGCTTCCCGATAACGGGAATCAGGCCGTGGCAGATGCCGTGAATTCTGCCATGGCAGCCTCAGCATCCGTCGCCACCGGTGGAGAGTACGCACTGACCGGCGGGGATCTTGAAGGCGCACAAGCGGCGATTGAATCAGCAATGACGGCCGTCGCATCGGCGCGAGGCACCATCGGTGCCTACCAGCGCAACACACTCGAACCTTCGATTCGTGCATCCCAGATCGCGGTGGAAAATCTATCCGCCGCGAACAGTCGAATCCGAGACACGGATTACGCGGCCAGCGAAAGCAACCGCATTCGACTTGAAATCCTCAGTGAAACAAACATCCGCACGCTGTTGATCGCGCAGAACCAGGCGAGCAATGTTCTCAGCCTGCTCTCAGGTCCAACAGCGTAGCAGACCTCCTACGCTGCGGGCGTTCCCCCCACACACGCGCTCGCATCGTACCCCCATTCCCCCCCCAGGGAGTGCGCCGGGGCTTCGGCCCCGGCGGTCCAGGCAAAGAGACACGCAGCGTTTACTTACTTGAAATAACCGGGAGGCAATTTGGGACGAAACGCTTGCGCCTGCTCTACGCGCCCCGTGTTCTGATAGAGTGTCATGAGTGCTTCCACAACGGCAACGTGGCGGAAATCACTGTTGCGCACCTGCGGATGGATCGTCTTGTACGCGCTGTAGAGTTGTTCCTCGGCTTCTTCGTAGCGATGGCAGTCCATCAGCGCACGACCATATTGAACTTGCGCATGGGCAATCGTCAGCTTCCGATAAGGAAAGCGCGTCAACTGGTAATCGAGACACAATCTGGCGATCTTCAAACCCATGGAACGGTCGATCGACGTCGTAATAAAGGGGGCAAGTTGAACCAGACGCTCCGTGACTTCGAATTCCCAGGGGCAAGGTCGTTCCGACAGATGATTGAGATGATCAATCACCATCTGCGTGAGACGGGATGCATCACCGCTGGCACCCAGTTGATCAGAGAACGTGGTCCAGTGAGCGTCATCGTCCGTTTGTTTCACCCATCGCGCACATTCAGCGCGCATGGCGCGGATCATGCAACGGTGAAAATCATCGATGTCCTCAAGTTGGGCCGCCAATTCAACGCGCCGCCAGGCTGACCGTCGAACCTTGTCTTCCGCCATGAACATCGACGGCGTGATGGCCAGAGATTCCTCCAGCGCCACGGCCTCCTCGTTCACGCGGCCTTTCCGTCGATGCAGTTCCGCATAGACACGCAGGCACTCGGAAAGATATCGATCTTCCTGAAAGGGAAATCCACGATACACCTCGACCGCTTCCGTCAGCAGCCTCTCCGTCCCGCGATCAACATCACCGCGCGCGATATACATCGCCGCCATGGAAAACAAGGCACGCGCGTAGGTGCGGTCGTCTTCGACGCGGCGCGATCGGTACGTCGCCAGCGCCTCCAGGTAGAGTCGTTCCGCTGCTTTCCAACGTGGCTCATCCGACGCGGCCCAATAGGAAAACGCGAGCGCCACCTTGCTCTCCGCCACGCGCGGGTGGTTTTCGCCGTACAATCGAAGACGAATGGCCAGTCCTTCCCGTTGCACCGCCACACTCTCAGGGCATGCCCGGAACGACAGAGCGCGCCCGAGAAGTGTCAGGCATTTGGCAACATCGGCGTGGACCGAACCGTGCAAGGTTCGATAGGTATCCAGCGCCATTCGCACCTGCGGCTCAACGTCTTCCCAGTGCCATAGACCGCCGTAGACTTCCGCAATCGCATAGCGGGCGGCCGCAGCAGCAGCCGGCTGATCACGAAGCTCATTGGTGACACGCCGACTCGCCGCGGCCAGCAAATCGAGCACATTTGTTTCCTGTCCCTGTCGATAGGGGTCGGCCGAGATGCGAAAAGGATTGGCAGAGGCCAGCACATCCTGCATGAACATGGAAACACGCTTGGCAACATCACGTTCAGCCTGCGCTTCACGCCAACCCGTCCAAGTTCCGAGAATGCCCATCGCAAGCGTCAGGGTTACCGCCAAGGCCAGCGTTACGGCCGAGCGGTTACGGCTGATGAACTTCCGTATGCGATAACCGCGCGTGTCTTTTCGCGCGATGACGGGGAGCCCGGAGGAGTAACGGATGATATCCTCACGAAACTGCTGAACGGTCGCGTATCTTCGCTCCGGGTCCTTATTAAGCGCCATCAATACGATGTTATCCAGATCACCACGAAGGCGCCGTCGAAGTCCATGCTGGTTTTCACCGCGCAGGGCGGCTCGTTCGCCGGGTGCCAGGCAGCTCTCCGTTCCACCTTCCACGTCGGAGGGCGTGGTATCGACAACGAGACTCGGAGCTGCGGGCTCCGTTTCGCAGATGATGCGCTCCTGCTCGTAACGAGACGTACCTTGCAGTGCATAAACCTGCCGCCCGGTCAGCAGTTCATAGAGCATGATGCCGAGCGAGTAGATATCCGATGCGGTGGTAATTGTCTCTCCGCGCACTTGTTCCGGGCTCGCATAGCGCGGCGTCAGGGCGCGAAACATGGTTTCGGTTTCGCCGTCAGGCATATCTCCGTCATGCTCGAGCAGCTTGGCAATTCCGAAATCCAGCAGTTTCGGATTTCCATCCGGCGTCACAAGAATGTTGCCTGGTTTCAAGTCTCGATGGACCACCAGGTTCTGGTGCGCGTAATGGACCGCCTCACAGACTTTACAGAAGAGCGACAAGCGTTGTGCAATGGTCAAGCGATGCGCATCAGCATGGCGACTGATGGGCTGACCTTCCACGTACTCCATGACGAGATAGGGCAAGCCGTCCAGTTCGTCACCCAGTGCATCTGCCGTACCACCATCAAACATGCGGGTGATAAAGGGATGTTCGAGGCGTGCCAGCGTTTGTCGCTCACTCGCGAAACGCTGACGCCATCGGCTCGAAACAGGCCCCCACCGCATCACTTTCAATGCGACACGCTGCTCAAATGATGCTTCTCGACGGCGGGCCAGCCACACCGTCGCCATACCACCCTCGCCAATCTGGCGTTCGATTTCAAACTGACCGATCATTCGTCCTGACAGCGCAGCATCAGACGATTCATCCGTTCGATGCGCAACGTGCAGGAAATCATCCTGACAATCGCTGTGGATCATCAGTCGCTTGACCTCTGCACGTATGGCAGGATCGCGACAGGCGGTCACAAGGAACGCTTCCCGCGAGCGCGGCTCAACATCCATGACGGCATGAAACAGGCGATCGATTTCCTGCCATCGCGTTGACGGTGGGTTGTTGTTCTGGGTTACCATGCTGATGTGTCATCAGGCCATTGCCGACGACTACGCGAGTTCACCGCGAAGCCAGGCCTTGGCAAACGTCCAGTCACGCTCCACGGTGCGAACCGGTACATCAAGCACACTGGAAACTTCCTGGACCGTCAGACCGCCAAAGAATCGAAGTTCGACAACACGTGACTTCCTGGCATCAATCTCAGCCAGCCTCGTTAGCGCTTCATCCAACTGAACGATGTCGTAAGCCTTCTTCTGAAAGACAGCAAGAGTCTCATCCAACGAGCTGCGCTTTCGGTCGCCCCCTCGCTTGAAGGACTTCTGGGCTCTGGCATGATCAACAAGAATACGGCGCATGACAGTTGCCGCGGCCGCAAAGAACTGCGTCTTTGTCTGCCATCCAACCGTTCGCTGGCCCATCAAACGCAAGTACGCTTCATGAACCAATGCTGTCGGTTGCAACGTATGATCAAGACGTTCGCGGCTCAGGTATGTCGCCGCCATGGACCGAAGTTCGTCATAGTACGCAGGGAGCAGATCCCCAACACCGGAATCACTGGAACGTAGAATTCCAACCGCTGTGTCATGACGCGCGCCGGCCTTCACCGAAAGCCTCGGCGAATTACGATTAACCCCATTCATGAAATTTCACCCCTGAAAATTCTCGCATGTTCCTTGGCGGGCTCGTGCCGTCATTATCGCGGATCAAAGTTGGATCGACAAGCATAAAGCTTGAAAAGTCCGTGATGCAGATGCAGCACGCGGGTAAAGCAGTGGTGAACACTGCCCCGAAAAAACTGTGCATCACGAGCGACGATGGGGATGAATGAGTGAATGTCTGTATTTGTCAGCAGCTGATCTCGAATTCACATCGAAGCATACAGAATTGCTGACCTGATAGGGCAGGTGAACAGCGTCTTCCTGGTGAGTGACAGGAGGAAGGCATTCAGAACAAAGTATGGAACAGGCTCAGAATATTGAGTCTATTCATGCGAATTCGCATGCGTCTTCGTTCAAGCTAGTTAGGTAATGGGCAATCTTCGAAGAGTCTGGCGGGCTCAAGCAACACGGACGTTGCATGAAGATTGAGGCATTTATCGGATGAACCTGACGCGGCATTGAGTGCCATCGTGCTGACGGCGACGAAATCGACGCTGCCCATGCGGCTTGTCGAAAACAGCAAATGGCAGCACGCTGCCAACAAGAAATTCAACCACGGTGAGAGCGTCAATCTCGAATTCCGTGTACGACCTAACCTAGCCGGCGTGACGCACCGGCACCATTAGGTGCAGGTCGGGCGATCCCCTCTTGCGCCCGATCTGCGCCTTCCCCTTTTTTCCACCATGAACATGCCTGCAGAACGCTCTGGGTTGTAGAAGGCGATGGCCTGTAGAAGGCGATGGCCTGTAGAAGGCGATGGCCTGTA
>JBMYUM010000172.1:0-8622 GCA_049605375.1 Phycisphaerae bacterium
CACACTTGGTCTGCGCTGATCTCGCTTATTTGTCTTGGTTGCTGCCATGTTGCGTTGGCGCAACAGGGGGATGAGCCTGAGCGTAAGCGCGTTCTTGTGACGTTGAAGGACAACGCCAATCGTGCGGCGCTGCGCAGCGTTGTCGAGACCTGGGGCGCAGTTGTTAAGTACGAATACGCCCTCTTGCCGGACGTGATTGCCATCCGCGGGATCACGGAAAATCGTCTCGTCGAACTTCAAGCACATCCCGATGTTCTAGCCGTTGAAGATGACCTCGAAATAGCAGCTGATCTGATTGATTCCGCTCCTCGGATTCGAGCGCTGCGTGATCAACTTGCCGCCGAAGGCTTGCCCATGACCGGCGCCGGTGTTCGCGTCTGTGTGATCGATACCGGTGTCAATACGTTTCACGACATGTATACGGCCCGGTTGGACACCGCGGCAGGCTATGACTTTGTCAACGATGACAGTGATCCGAATGATGACAACGGTCACGGCTCCCATATTGCCGGCATCATTGGTGGTCGAACCGGATTGGAATTTGCTTTCCCGGGTGGTTCCGGGCTTGAACCACTTCAGGGTGTCGCACCGGAAGTCACACTGGTGGCGGTTAAGGCGTTGAATCAGTTCGGGCAGGGGAATGCGTCTGACTTGATTGCCAGTCTGGATTATTGTGTCGATGCCGCGCTGCCGGGTGGTCCGGCTGATGTCATCAACCTTAGTCTGGGTGACAACCTGCAGTACAACGGTACCTGCGATACGAATCTGGTTGCGCAAGCGGCTAACAATGCTGTTGCACAGGGGGCCGTGGTCGTTGCCAGTTCGGGTAACAACGGCTTCAGTAACGGGATGCAGTCGCCGGCATGCGGTTCGAGCGTCATTTCTGTCGGGGCGACGTATGACGATCCCTTTCCGAATCCGGAATTCCCACCGTTCAATTCTTTTACATTCTGTCTTGCAGAGAACGTTTTCGGGACATGTATCAGCGAGTGCACGGATGTCACGCCGGGGGCTGACAGTGTGCCTTGCTACAGCAATCAGAGTTCTCTGCTCGATGTGACAGCACCGGGAAGCTATATCTGGTCGGCTACGCTGAACACGACGGGGGCCATTGTCGGTAAGCATGGTACATCGCAGGCGTCGGCTCACGTGGCGGGGCTTGCCGCGCTTCTTCTCGACGGCGATTCGTCGTTCACACCATCACAAGTCCGTCAGTTCATTCGTGATGGCGCCGATGATCTGGGTGATCCGGGAATTGATAACGCTTACGGGCACGGCCGCATTGATGTCTTGGGGACACTCCAGGTTGCGTTTGGTTGCGCTGATGACACCGAATGTGATGATGGTGTTTTCTGTAACGGTGCCGAGATCTGCAACGGCGGTATCTGCGAGGCTGGCGGGCCGCCTTGCGCTCCATCGCTATTCTGTCGCGAATCGGATGACGTATGCGTCGAGTGCCTGGATGTTTCAGACTGTGACGATGGCGACTCGTGTACGGGTGTCGACAGTTGTACGCCGGCCGGTCAGTGCGAGGCGACTTTTGCAGCCGACTGCAACAGTAATTTGATTGAAGATGCTTGTGAACTTGCGGACCAGACGGCGGACGATTGCAACAGCAACGGTGTTCTGGATACGTGCGAAGTCGCAGACGGCACGGCCTTTGACTGTGACAACTCCGGCGTCCTGGACGAGTGCGAAACGGACTGCAACAACAACGGCATTGCGGATTCGTGCGACATTACCAACGGTCCAAGTGACGATTGCAACAGCAATGACATTCCCGATGAGTGTGATGTTCTCAGCGGGTTTTCGAACGACTGCAACGTCAACAGTATTCCTGATGAATGCGAACCCGACTGCAACGAAAATGGCACGGCCGACTTCTGTGAGATCGTATTCGGATCGTTGGATGATTGTGACGGCAACTTTGTGCCGGACATTTGTGAGATAGATGACGGGACGGCGACGGATTGCAACGGCAACAGTGAGATCGACGTTTGCGAGATCGCCGCCGGTTCTGCGACGGACTGCAACTCGAACAACATTCCCGACGAATGTGAGCCGGATTGCAACGCCAATCAGATTGCTGATGAATGTGATATCACAGATGCGACCAGCGATGATTGCAACACAAACGGCGTGCCGGATGAGTGCGATATTGATGGCGGAACTGTGCAGGACTGCAATCAGAACAGCATCCCCGACAGTTGTGACATTGCGGATGCGACAGAGGTCGACTGCGACCTGAATGGTGTTCCCGACAGCTGCGAAGAAGACTGCAACAACAATGGTGTGGCCGATGCGTGTGATATTGACGCTGCCACTTCTGACGATTGCAACGCCAATGACATTCCCGACGAGTGTGACCTGGCATCGGGAGCGAGTCTTGATTGCAACGGCAACAGCACGCCCGACGAATGCGAGCCTGACTGCAATGTGAACAGTATTCCGGACGACTGCGATATTTCGTCCGGGTTCTCGGAAGACTGCGACGGTAATCAGGTTCCCGATGATTGCGACATTGCAGCGGGTGGTGACGATTGCAATGGCAACGGCATTCCTGATTCCTGTGAAGCCGATTGCAACAGCAACGCTATTCCGGACGAGTGCGATCTCATATCCGGGTTCTCAGAAGACTGTGACGGCAATCAGATTCCCGATGCCTGCGACATCGCCGGTGGCGCGGCTGACTGCGACGGCAACAGCGTGCCGGACGTTTGCGATCTTGCCGAAGGTGCGCCGGACTGCAACGTGAACGGATCGCCTGATGCTTGTGATGTCGGAGGCGGTACGTCTCTAGATTGCAATATGGATGGTATTCCCGATGAGTGCCAACTCGACTGCAACAGCAACAACGTACCCGATGACTGCGATATTGCGCTCGGTACCAGTCTCGACTGCAATGTGAATACGATTCCCGATGAGTGCGATCTTGCGTCCGGAACGAGTCTCGATTGCAACGCCAATGATACACCTGATGAGTGCGAGATCGATTGTAACCTCAATGAGGTTCCGGACGATTGCGATCTGGCATCGGGATTTGAAGAGGATTGCAATACGAACCTGATCCCTGACAGTTGCGATATTGATAGTGGTGCGGCTGACTGCAACGCCAACGGTGTCCCCGACAGTTGCGAAACGGATTGCAACAACAACGGTGTCCCCGACGAGTGCGATCTTGCCTCAGGGAATGCCGAGGACTGTGACGGAAATCAGGTTCCGGATTCGTGCGATATTGCGGCCGGCACGCCTGACTGCGACACAAATGGCGTTCCCGATAGCTGTGACCTCGTGAACGGCGAACCGGACTGTAACGGCAATGGCGCGCTTGACAGTTGCGATCTCTTTGATGGTACGTCTTTTGACTGCAACGTCGATTTGATTCCTGACGAGTGCCAGGTTGACTGCAACGGCAACGATATTCCGGACGATTGCGATCTGGATGCAGGGACGAGCGATGATTGCAATGGCAACGGTGTGCCCGATGAGTGCGATCTTTCTTCGGGGGCAGCGGAAGATTGCAACGGTAACAGTACGCCGGATTCGTGCGACATTGCGTCAGGCGGTGCAACGGATTGCAACGGCAATTCGATTCCGGACAGCTGTGACCTTGCTGACGAAACATCGAGTGACTGCAATTCGAATTCCATTCCCGATGATTGCGAAACCGATTGTAACGCCAACACCATTCCCGATGATTGTGATATTGCGTCAGGCGAGGAGGACGACTGCGACAACAACGCGGTTCCTGACAGTTGCGACCTGGCAGGTGGTGCGAGCGATTGCAACGGCAACTTGACGTTGGATCGCTGCGAGCCGGATTGCAATGGAAGCGGCGTTCCGGACGACTGCGATCTTACAAACGGAACGAGTTCCGACTGCGACGGCAATGGCACACCGGATGAGTGCGATATTGCGGGTGGGGCTGACGATTGCGACGGGAACAACGTGATCGATAGTTGTGATCTCGCGGCGGGGGCACCGGACTGCAATGCCAACCAGATTCCGGATGGCTGTGACCTGTCGAGTGGAGATTCTCTGGACTGCAATGAGGATCAGGTGCCCGACGAATGTCAGCTTGATTGCGACAACAATGGTGTGCCGGATGATTGCGACATTGCTGCAGGTACGGCCGAAGACTGCAATCAGAACGACGTGCCGGACAGTTGCGACATCGACAGTGGGACGCCGGATTGCAATGGCAACGACATCCCGGACGAATGTGAGGCTGATTGCGATGGCAACCAGGTCCCGGATGATTGCGATATTGCTGCAGGTACGGCCGAAGACTGCAATCAAAACGACGTGCCGGACAGTTGCGACATTCAGGGTGGTGCCGATGACTGCAACGGGAATCAGGTTCCTGATGAATGTGAGCTTGACTGCAACGGAAACAGCGTCCCGGACGACTGCGATTTGACGGCCGGTACCAGTTCCGACTGCAACACCAACACCATACCAGATGAGTGTGATGTCGATGCAGGGGAGCCTGACTGTGATGGTAACGACGTGCCCGATGTCTGTGATCTGAGCAGTGGCGCACCTGATTGTAATGACAACGATATCATCGATGCCTGTGACATAGGCTCTGGTGAATCGGTTGATTGCAACGGTAATTCAATTCCTGATGAATGCGAGGCTGATTGCAATAACAACGACGTAGCGGATGAGTGTGACATCAGCGACGGCACCAGCGTGGATTGCAATACGAACGGCGTACCGGATTCCTGCGATCTGATTGATGGTGGTTCGTCGGATTGCAATCTGAACCTCGTCCCTGATGAGTGTGAGCCGGACTGCAACGAGAATCAGGTTGCCGACCAGTGTGATATTGCGGCGGGTACGGTGACAGACTGTGACGCTAACGGTATTCCAGATGTCTGTCAGCTTGCTTCGGGTGCCTTTGACTGTAACGACAATGGTGAGCTTGATGCCTGCGAGGAAGACTGCAATCAGAATGGCAGACCTGACGAGTGCGACCTCAACAATGGTCTTTCTATTGACTGCAATCAGAATGATGTTCCGGATGAATGTGATCTCGATGAAGGCGAAAGCGACGACTGCGATCTGAACGGCGTGCCCGATGAATGCGACGCGGATTGCAACAACAATGGAACGCCCGACGCCTGCGAGATGGGACAGATTGAGGCTCTGGGAAGCCGCTACATCCGCGTGGTTCCAGGTCTCGGATGTTCGGAAGTGCTGGTCGCTATTCGGATAACCTCGCCGACCTACTCATGCGTGAGTCGATATGTTGACGCAAACGGTCTTCTCGTCGCTGCGCCGGTATTCCAGAATGCTGCGAATTGGGGAGAAGTCTTCGTCGGTGCTGAAGAGATCATTCCGGACACCGTTTATCGTGTTGCCATTGAGCCGTTTGGCGGGCTTCCCCAGTCGATGACCATTCGAACCTGGCTGTGGGGTGACACGGACAACAACGGCTTCGTCAATTTCGTTGATATTCAGCGTGCGGTCGACGCGTTTCAAGGGTCGCTGAGCGACAATATTCTGAAGGCTGACCTCGAGCCGTGCGTTCCGAATCGGAACGTCAATTTTTCAGATGTGTTGCGGGTCGTGCAGGGATTCGGTTTCGAACCCTATGAATCAACAGGATGTCCGATTCCCTGCGAATAGCATGGTTTTGACCGGAAACAGCATAGTGTTGACCGGAATAGAATGGTGTTGACTAGAAGGGGACAACGCCGGCCGCGGCATCGATCTCGGCCATGCTGACCGGTTCGCAGATCGACAGTACGTAAACTTCCACACAGGCTGACCAGCGGAACGCCAGGAGCGCGTACGAACCCAGAATCACAAGCGCACCAAGTTCGGTGATACGTGAAGTGCGGAATCGGAGCAGCGGATACGATCCGATCAGGACGAGGCCGACTTTGTAAAGAAGAATCGAGAGTTCGCCGTGTTCCAGCAGCTGACGGGCGACTGGGTTCTGTTCGTGAAGCATGCCATGACGGTACGACAGAATCGTCAACACGAGGTCGAACCAATTCAGGCACCAGATGGCTGCGACGAGACTCAATACGCGATGCGAACGTGATGCGGCGATCCAATCGACGAATCGCTGCCAGGTGTTATTGCGATCCGCAGCTAGCGCCGGCTGCGGGAGTGCTGCAGTTGTTGTTGACATTTCCATAATTACGCGTATCGGAAACAAACTTCGCTTACCTGACTTACGGCGCGCAAATCCCGTGGCCGATAAGAGATCGCTTGATCCGGCAAGAGTGATCAATCACAATCCCGAGCATGTCAGATAAAAAGCCAGAACTCTCGCACCCAGAACTTTCGCACATCGACGAGCGCGGTCAGGCTCACATGGTTGATGTCTCTATGAAGGAACCCACTGATCGGACGGCGGTGGCCTCGGCGTTGGTCCAGGTATCCGATGAAATTCGGGCGAAAGTCCTGAATGGGGACACGCCCAAAGGCGAAGTTCTGCCGACGGCGCGGATTGCCGGCATCCAGGCAGCGAAGCGTACCCCCGATTGGATTCCCCTGTGTCACACGTTGCCATTAGGATCGGTGAGCATTGACTTTAAGTCAGTCGAAGGTGGTCTGTTGGTTGTTTGTACCGCGCGAGCGCACGCGCTGACGGGTGTCGAGATGGAAGCATTGGTGGGGGCTTCGGCCGCGGCTTTGACCGTATATGACATGACCAAGGCGATCAGCAAGGCGACGGTGATCGGACCCGTCCGGTTGGAGTCCAAAACTGGCGGAAAAAGCGGCGACTTTTCGGCCGGCGATGAGGCGGGCACTCCTTAGTGGTGGGGCCGCGCCAGGTCGGGCGCGACGTTCGCAGCCGGCCCCTTCGTCCGCCGAGGAATGCCGATTCGATTGGGTGTTGCTGCCGGTTAAGTCAGGCATGATTTGCAGTGGTGCTTGATTTTCAAATCCTATGAAAAGATTTGGAAGCACGTCAGGCGAAAACTATCATCTGCGTGTGAAGCGTGAATATGAGCTTGAGTATGAGCAACCGTCGGGTGCAAGCGAAGGTCTTCGACCGGGAGAAGGTGACGTGACGCGAGTGAGTGGACTGGAATCGGGTACGGATGTGCGGGCAGGCTTGGCCGCGCTGTACGCGCCGGTTGCCACCGATATCCGTCGTGCCGAGGAGATTTTCGACGAAGAAATCGACGGCGACTTGCCGTTCATCAACGAGCTTTGCGACACCGTCCGGTCGTATCGCGGCAAGATGCTGCGGCCGGCACTGCTCCTTCTTTCCGCTCGCGCTTGCGGAAAACTGACCTCTGCTCATCACACGTTGGCCGCTGTCGTTGAGATGGTACATATGGCCACGCTGGTGCATGATGATGTCCTCGACGAAGCTGACGAGCGTCGACGACGGCCGACGGTGAACAACATTGCCGGCAACGAGGCGGCCGTGTTGCTGGGCGACTACCTCATCAGTCACGCTTTCCATCTCTGCAGCAGTCTGGACAGTCAGTTTGCGTCTCGCCGCATCGGTGCGACAACCAACACCGTATGCGAAGGGGAGTTGCTTCAGAATCACTACCGTGGCGTGTTGGATCTTACGGAGCAGCAGTACACGACGATTGTTGAGCGAAAGACGGCGGCACTGACGGCGACGTCGTGCGAACTCGGGGCCTTCTTTGCCGACTCATCGACGGAGGTCGTTGCGGCATTGCACCACTACGGCCGGTCGGTCGGTATCGCATTCCAGATTGTGGACGACATCCTGGATATCGCTGGCGATCAGTCCATCGTAGGCAAGACGCTCGGTCGTGATGCCGCACTGGGAAAAGTGACGCTTCCGGTTCTTCATTGCCTTGCGAATGCCGATGCGGAAACAGCCGCCACGCTGCGGACGATTCTGGAAGGTCAGCAGGCACTGAATGGCAATGCCGACCAGTTCAGGTCGTGCCTTGATCGAACGGGTAGCATCGAGGCTGCGGTTCAACAGGCGGAAGCGTATGTCTCATCTGCGATTTCGTCACTCGATTGCCTTCCCGACAGTGACGCTCGCCAGTCACTCCGCACCATGGCAAGTTTCATCACCGAGCGACGCTTCTAGTTACGACTTCGCCTGGTCTCCACTCTTTTGACGAGCCGGCATTCCGGTTAGTCTTCATTCCCAACACGAATCTTGGACACTTGTAACGAAGTATTGAGGACACTCCCCGTGAACATCGACGACTACAACAGCGCAGCATGGGATCATGAGGTCGAAAAGCAAACCGAGTGGACCCGACCGGTTTCGGAGGCTCGCATCGCTGATGCGCGAAAAGGGAACTTCTCGATCGTGCTGACGCCGCAAATTCCGGTGCCTGCGGAATGGTTTCCTCCACTTCAGGGTGCGGACGTTCTTTGTCTTGCCTGTGGTGGGGGGCAGCAGTCACCCGTGCTTGCGGCCGCCGGCGCCAATGTCACCGTCCTGGACAATTCTGAGAAGCAGTTAGGTCAAGATCGTCTTGTCGCGGAACGTGAAGGGCTCGACATCACGCTGGTCAAAGGTGACATGCGTGACCTGAGTGTCTTTGATGATTCGTCGTTTGATCTGATTTTCCACCCGGTTTCCAACGGATACATTTCGGACGTCAGGCCGGTCTGGCTGGAGTCGTTTCGTGTACTCAGGCCTGGTGGTTCACT
>JBMYUM010000173.1:0-8419 GCA_049605375.1 Phycisphaerae bacterium
TAACGATCTGAGTACGTTCGTATCGAGATGAACGCATGACCGACAACCACGTGGACACACTTGCCGATCATCCGCGGGTCATCGGACACGTCGACATGGATGCGTTCTACGCTGCCATCGAGCAACGCGACAATCCGGAACTCGCCGGCAAACCCGTACTCGTTGGGGGCAGTCCCGACGGACGCGGCGTGGTTTCGACAGCGAGCTATGAAGCCAGGCCTTTTGGGTGCCGGAGCGCGATGCCTATGGCTCAAGCCATACGCCTTTGCCCTCACGCTGTTGTTGTTCGCACCCGCATGGAGCGCTACGTTGATGTGTCACGTGAGGTCTTCGACGTTCTGCATCAATTTACGCCCGTGATCGAGGGGCTCTCCATTGATGAAGCGTTCCTTGATCTGACCGCATCGCAACGCCTGCATGGCCCCCCTGAAACCATGGCGACAAAAATCCGTGAGGCGATATTCAATCGCGTGGGCCTGACATGTTCGGTCGGAATGGCGCCGAACAAGTTCATTGCCAAACTAGCTAGCGAGGCGAACAAGCCCGACGGTCAGGTGATCATACGCCGTGGCGAGATCAGAGATTTCCTCGATCCGCTTCCCATCGGGAATATGTGGGGTATTGGTCGGGTCGGCGAAGAACGCATGAAGCGGTCGGGCATCCATACTTTTCTTGACCTGAGAACAACGCCCATGCCGACACTTGTTGCCCGGTTCGGCGAACATGCAGAGAAGCTACAGCGGCTTGCCATGGGACTGGACGATCGACCGGTTGCGGTCGAACGGGACGTCAAGAGTATCAGCCATGAGACAACATTCGCTCGCGACGTCGCGGACGCAGAGCACCTTCGGTCCGTTGTCCTGGATTTCGCGGAGCAGACCGCAGCGCGCCTGCGGAGCAAGAAGCTGCTGGCGACAACCGTCAATGTGAAACTCCGCACACCCGACTTCAGGACATACAGCCGGCAGAAAACTCTGCCGCATCCGACGAACGCTACCGCGCCGATCCAGTCGTGCGCGCTACAGCTGTTTGACGCCTGGCTGCAACCCGGACATCGCCCACTGCGTCTCATCGGCGTTGGCCTGACAGGTTTGTCGCTGGCATCTGAAGTTCAACTCGATCTGTTCGAAGATGGTGAAGATCTTCAGCTCGACACCACACTTGATGAGATTCGACTTAAGTTCGGGAAGGCGGCCATCAAGCGCGGAACCACCACTCGGCCCTCTCGTGATTGATAAGGTCTGGTCATTGAGAACAGGATACGATGCCACTGAATTATGATGTCATTGTCAGGTCGGAAGCGTCAATTCGGCCCTATATCATAACGACGCCGCTGCGATTCAGTGCGTCTCTGTCTCGTCCAACGGGTGCGAGCGTATTCCTCAAGTGCGAGCATCTCCAGCGATCGGGGTCATTCAAGATCAGAGGGGCATTGGCAGCCGTTGCTGCGATCGCAGGCAGCAAGGATGCACGGCACGGAGTTGTGACATCGTCGGCAGGTAATCACGGTATCGGGCTCTCACGTGCCGCGGCGCGATTCAGCATGCGTTGTGCGGTGGTGGTACCGGCCGATGCCCCGGAACGAAAGCGAGCGGCCATCCTCGACGCCGGTGGTGAGCTTGTCGTTGCCAAGGCCGCCGGATACGACGCGGCCCAATCCTGGCTCTTCGAGAATCTTGAGGCAATCGGGGGCACCTACGTTTCCGGGTTCGATGATGATCGCGTGATCGCCGGAAATGGCGGGTCGACCATGCTGGAGCTCATGCGTCAGGCATCGTCCTTTGATTCCATCATCGTGCCGACGGGCGGCGGTGGCATCGCGGCCGGTATCGGCCTGGTTCTTAAGCACAATCAGGCAGACACGAGGCTCATCGCGGTGAATGCCGCAAACTCACCCGCCATGCTCATGTCCTTGCGAAGAGGTGAGCCCGTACTCGAACTGGCACACGAACCGACACTCGCCGACGGACTTGCCGGTGGTGTTGGTTCGCGAGCTTTCGGATATTGCCGCCACGTTGTCGATGAAGTTCGTGCCGTCAGCGAGGCTGAGATTGTGGAGGGAATGCGGCTGTTATGGCAGCAGGAGAACTTTGTGGTCGAACCGGCCGCGGCGACCGTGGTCGCTGCTCTATTGCAGGGTGGGTTCGATGGTCAGCGCGTCTGCGCCATTCTGACGGGTCGCAACGTCGACTGGCAGACGTTTGCGCGATGCGTCGTTCGGAAGCGATAACTCATGCAAGTGCAATTTTGACGTCTTCCTGGGAACGGTTCGATGCCTCCCAGTAGCATCGCAACACGTCCATCAAATCGACCGTTTTCATGTGCCCGCATTGCACGTCTGGAATGACAACGGGCTTGTAGCCCAGGCCCTCTGCCTTCTCGAAGAAGTAGATGTCTTCTCCCGTCAGTTGCCCACCGGCCCCCTGATCGAATCGGAACCACGGATAGGGCATTGTTTCGAGTACTTCCCGGGCGATCAAGCAGCATCCCATGCCTGCCGCATCAACTTCAAACGGATGACGCGGAAGCTCCTGGATGAACTCGTATCTGCCGTCGGGCCTGCGATTCGCCACTGACGTACAGATTCGTGCTTGCGCGAGCATGAGCGGGTAGACACCACAAACAAGTGGCCTGTTGGCGGCGAGGAGACGCTGCAGGCAGTCGTCTGGCGGGATGACATCGCTGTCGATAAACAGAATGTGCGAGTGCTGTGATTGAAGGAAACGTTCGACGCACTGGTTGCGAGCGAAGTCGGTGGGTCGTGCCTGGATACACCAGTATTCTGCGCCCCCGGGGTGCCCGGCACATATCCTGAAAACAGCCGCCGAGGTACTGCCGTTGATTTCGGACGCCGTCGGAACGCAGACGTACACGCTCATGTGATATTCTCCTTCGGCTTCCTTATCGTGAGTTCACGGTGATTCCTTTCATGTTGTCGGCAGTATTGATCGTTGGGAATCAGCGAAGTATCGGTCGTTGGGTGTAATTGGCGCACAAAAAAACCCGACCCGGCGTTAGAGCCGGATCGGGTTGCTAAGGCTAGCTTGTAAGCTAAAGGCTTGGGGGCCTGATTAGGCCTTCTTGCGACGACGCAGAGCGGCGATACCACCCAGGCCGAGGAGGCCAAGGGTAGCCGGCTCCGGCGTAACTTCGCCAGCGCCCGAGAGGCCTTCGGTATCAAGACCCTGAGCGATGTTGGTGATGTCGAAGTCGCGACCCGAGTCGATCAGAACCGGCCACGGAGCCGATGCCGGATCGGCACCCATCGGAACTTCAACGGTGACGGTACCGATAGCGACGTCGCTACCAAGACCGAGGTCTTCAACACCCTGCGACAGGAAGATACCGGCGAGCTGACCACTTGCGTAGATCGAACTGTCCGGCGTGACGAACGGTGCGAATGCAGCGTTGTCTTCCATCGTCTGCGTGAATGAAAAGTCGGTGACGTTCAGGACATCCGAACCGACGAGGACTGACATTGAGTCCCAGTTGGTGAAGGTGTCAGCCGAAATCGACAGATCGAACTGAACTGAATTGCCCGGCTCACCCGGCTGGCTAGCCGGCGAGAACGTTACCTGGCCCGCAAAGGCGCTTGCCGAGGCGAAGGCGACAAGCAGCGTGGCTCCCAAACACTTCTTCATAGTTTCTTCTCCTTCTTTCCGCTACCCCTAGCTGGAGTGCTTATCAGCTTAAGCTTGTTTCCCCCAGGAAACTCTTTGATGGTCTTCGAGCGATTCTTGCACCCTGGGAGGCAAGAATCAAACCAAAATTCTTAGTTACAGCTGTGACCCGACGGGAGTGCCGTACCGAGGTACGGAATCGACGAGTTAGCTGCCGAAAGGTCGTTCGGAAGAACGCGGCCGTCACCGTTGATGTCGAAGCGGCTGTCGTCAGCGGCACCGAGGTTCGGGACGTCCGTATTGATGGCCGAAAGGTCGTTCGGAAGAACGCGGCCGTCGCCGTTGGCATCACCAACAGCTACCTGATACTGAACGCGGAACGGACCAGCGTCAGCGTAGTTACCGAGGTTACGAATTTCGTACCACTTGCCGTGCTCAAGGCCGTTACCTGAGATCTTCATCGTGTTGCCGCCTTCGATTTCGAAAGCAAAGCCACCCGAGAGGTCAGAACCGGTTGCACCGCCAGCGAGAAGCTCGACGATTTCGATGTCACCGGCGTTCGGTGCATTGAGAGCCGAGTCAAACGTCAGACGAACGACGTTGCCAGCGGAACGCGGAAGCGTTGCAGCAAAGCCCGGAGCCGCAGCCGTCAGGTTCTGGTTGCCAACGCTGAGCGAAGCCGAAGCAGCACCAGCGACCGACGAGATGTCGCCATCGCCAAGACCGAAGCCCCAGTGGACTGAGGTGTCAGCCATGAGGTTGTAAGCACCTGGGGTGCCCGGGGTCTGGACGGTGATTTCAGCAACCTTGACTTCACCGGTACCGGCGAGGTTGAACTGCGTTGAAGCATTCGGACCGAGGTCGCCCGGACCCGGCAGCGGGTTCGGCGGCAGCGGGCCGGCGTGAACGATTGCGTGGGTGTTACCCGACGAGTAGACGTAGTGGTGTGTTGCATCGCCAGCGGCGTCGTTGAACGAGATGCCGTTCGGAGCGACATCGCCACCATCGAAGTCCATCTTCACCATACGAAGCAGAATGTCGCTGCCACCATTCTGGGTGACGACGACGTCGAACGTTACAGTTTCATTGGCGCCGACCTGGCCACACAGGTTGAATTCGCTACCGCCGCCACCGGCCTGCGGGCGAAGTTCCACCGAAATCTGGGCCGAAGCCGCCGAAGCTACCCCGAGAATCAAACCGAGCGTCAGTGCACGATTTATCATCACCACTACCTCCTCAATCAAGTAAAAGGCCAAAGCAGATACACGTACAGGGAAAACCTGGCTGCTTAGCCGATTGACGATTCCCCTGAGGATGTTCCTCATTCGGACTCCCCCGCCCGATGCCGTAACCCAACACAGCTTATGCTGCCCCGGTTACCTGCTTTGGACGGAACTCGCGTCGCAACCCCGAGTCCTCTTCAGATGGATGCTTTCGAATTCGAAAACGCCCATCCGCTTGCTCAGCATAGTCGCTCATCAACGGGTGATTCAAGTCAAACGACGCCTGACGTCGATAATCCCGCCTGGAAGAGCCCCCATTCGGCTTCAATTTGCGATCGTGATCTGAAAAAACGGCTAAAAAACGGTTTTTTCAATACTGAAATCGACAAATTGACCCAAACCTCGTGGCGCAACGCCTCTGCTTCTGCCGCAGACCACGCTTCACACGAGTCGCCAATTTAACTGGACTCAGGGTCTTGAGTCAAGAAACGCGGTTGATATTTCCGACATTTTTTAACTCCCAAATGTCCGAAAATACCAAACCTACCTCCGGTTCGTCATATCGGTCGAAACCAGAAAATTCCAAGCAGGATCGGCACACACCGATCCCGCAGTGAATACATCATTCCTCTATAAAAGTCGCGCCCGATTCGTTACCGCGCGAAATATTTCCCGGCCGAGACGCAAAAACGGGGAAGATGGAGAGCCTTCGGTGAACATGAACGCGACCGCGCGGCTGGTTCCGGCTCGGTGGCCCAATTGCGGCTCAGAGGCCGTCAGCGGCGTTTTCAACGTCAACCGTATGCGCGTGCCACGTATTTACCCTTTTGCAGTATCCGATTCACGGCGGCCAGGGCGTCGTCAGTGGTCGCTACGATTTGAAAGAGGCGGTGCTCGATGGCCATTGGATTCGTTTCCATCGACCACGCCCCCAGCGTAATCACCGGTCTCGCCGCTTTCAGTGCCAGTGCAATCTCCGATAACGTGCCCATCCCACCCGCGAGTGCAATAATAACGTCAGCGGTGAGGACGTTGATGAGGTTTCGCGCGTCCCCCATGCCGGTGCAAATCGCCAGGTCCAATACAGGACACCCATCCTCTCCATCCCGTGAGGGCAGGATACCCACCACGAAGCCGCCAGCGTCACTTGCACCGCGAGAAGCGGCCGCCATCACGCCGGCGTCTCGTCCTCCGGTCAGGAGAATCCACCCGCGCTTGGCAATTGCCCTTCCGAGATGCTCGGCAGCCTTGAGGACATCGTCTTCGACGTCCGCGCCGCCCATAACGCCAATGACGGGTCGCCCGAATCTTTGCTTGGTCATGTTCCCTGGTCCTTTCGACTCGACCTCGTTGGATCGGATTCCCCTGCGGTCGTGCCATGGGTGTCCCACACTTGTCACTTACTGTTGGTCTGTATCTCGATCGAATGAGTGATTTCTACCGTTGATCGTACACACCGGCGTGATCATTGGCTTACCTGCTATCAACCATGAGTGGTGCCTGGGCGGGCGCCGTTGCTCCCATGCGGCAATCGTGGAGAATTGTCGAGCGAAACGGGTGATCACGTTTGCGGCACGCATCTCCGTCGGAAACGAGTGATTCGAATCCCAGGATGACTGACAGCATTAGACATCGTATTAAGGAGCATCGCCATGCGCCGTCTTCTCAATCTGACCATTGTCGGTTTTGCCATGTTCCTGGCGTCCGGGTGTGTCAGCAACAAGGCCGAACGCCTCCCGGAACGGAACTTCTCGCCACTGTTCGAAGGCATGGGGAGTCACTCGCGCCAGGTAACCACGGTCTCAACGCTCGGCCAGCGTTACTTTGACCAGGGCCTGAACTGGTATTACGCGTTCAATCATGACGAAGCCATTCGGTCGTTTACTGATGCTGCCAAGCTTGATCCCAATTGCCCGATGGCATGGTGGGGTATCGCCATAGCGAATGGTCCTCATATCAATAATCCCGAGGTGCCGCCGGATCGTGCGGCAGCGGCCTGGACCGCGCTTCAGAAGGCGATTGCCTGTTCGGATAGAGGATCAACGATTGAGCAGGAGTTGATCTTCGCGCTCAAGGCACGTTACGCCGATCCTCAACCGTCTGATCGTTCTTCTCTTGATAAGGCGTATGCGGACGAAATGAAGAAACTCTGGTTGAAGTTTCCCAATGACCAGGACATTGGGACTCTTTATGCGGAAGCGTTGATGGATCTGTCTCCGTGGGATCTCTGGACTCAGGACAAACAACCGAAGTCGGGCACCGAGGAGATCATCGAGGTGCTGGAAACCGTTCTTTCCATGGATGTTAATAATCCAGGGGCCAATCACCTTTATATCCACGCGGTTGAGGCGTCGGATAATCCTCAGCGAGCGAATGCGGCTGCTGACCGGCTCCGAAGACTCATGCCGGGTTCCGGGCACATGATTCACATGCCGTCGCACATTGACGTACTGGCTGGTCGATGGGAACTGGCGGCCAAGCAGAATGAGCAAGCGATGGAAATTGACGCGGCGTACCGGAAGCTGTCGCCTCGCCAGGGTTTTTATCAGATCTACATGTCGCACAACTCGCACATGCTGTCGTTTGCCAGCATGATGGAGGGTCGTCATGCCATCGCCCTTTCGTCAGCCGAGGCCGCCATCGGGGACATTCCCGCGAAGACACTGAAGGAGCAGGCTGCGTTTCTGGATCCTTACATGGGTGTGGTTTATGACGTGCATAAGCGATTTGGTCGTTGGGACGCCATGCTGTCGGAAGAGAAACCGGCTTCGTTTCTTCCTATAACGACAACGATGTGGCATTTTCATCGCGCGGTAGCTTTTGCGGCAAAAGGTGACGTGAAGGGTGCTGAGCGTGAGCGTTCGGCGTTCCTTGCCGCTCGTGACAATGTACCCGCCGATGCAAAGATGGCCATCAACAAGGCCAGCGCGATCTTTGATATAGCAGAGCACTTCCTGAACGGTGAGATTTCTTTCCGAAAGGGTGAATTCGAAGAGTCGATCGCTCATCTGCGCAAGGCGATCGAAATAGAAGACGGTCTTCTCTACATGGAACCGCCGGAATGGGTTCAGCCTACGCGACATACACTGGGCGCTGTTCTGCTGACAGCCGGTCGGTACCGGGAAGCCGAAAAAGTCTACCGGGAAGATCTTGCCAAATGGCCTGAGAATGGCTGGTCGCTCTATGGTTTGAGCCGAGCATTGGCACAGGGTGGCGATGAGAAGGAAGCCGCCAGCGTTCTGGCGCGATTCCATCGTGCGTGGAAACGATCGGATTCACCGATTGCGTCGAGTTGTCTTTGTATTCCGAAGACGTGACGCAGATGGTCGGGTTTGAAACGGTAACCTGATGGAAGGATGAGAAAGAGCATGCTCAGGCCTCGGGTCTGAGCATGAAACCCGGTTCAAATCGCCCTTCAACGGCACACGTACGTTGGTTGTTTTTGTGTCGCCCGCCATTCGGCGGGCTTTTTGGTTTCGGGGTGTCGCTATCCCAGGGCTCGCGCCCTGGGCTACTTTCGGTCGCCTGCCTTCGGCAGGCTCAGGGTGCGGTACGCATTGTTGTCATTCGCATGCT
>JBMYUM010000174.1:0-8419 GCA_049605375.1 Phycisphaerae bacterium
CACATGCCAATCAAGCCCGTCCCCCCACCGGTCGGGTAAATAATGACGTCGGGTAAGACCCAACCGCACTGCTCAGCCAACTCAAGCCCCATCGTCTTCTTGCCCTCAATACGATACGGCTCCTTCAAGGTCGAAACATCAAACCAACCGACCCGTTCCTTACCAGCCTTCACGATCGCACCACAGTCGTTGATCAACCCATCAACAAGGAAGACATTCGCGCCACTTAGGAAGCACTCGTGCATGTTCGCCGTGGGCGTATCGGATGGCATGAAAATATAAGAACGACAACCGGCACGAGCGGCGTAAGCAGCCAACGCCCCACCGGCATTGCCGGCCGTCGGAATCGCAAACGTGTCGATGCCAAAATGACGCGCCATATTCACCGCCATGCTCAAACCGCGCGCCTTGAATGAAGCGGTCGGCAAGATCGACTCGTCCTTGAACCATAACTGCCGCATTCCCATCTGCTTGGCCAAAGCCGGAACTTCCAGAAGCGGAGTCATCGATTCGCCAAGCGAAATAGGCTCAACATCCAACGGCAACGGCAACAGCTCCCGATACCGCCAGAACGAGTGCGGCCTCGACGCCAATGTCTCAGGAGTAAGAACCTTGCGGATAGCAGGGAGATCGTAACGAACCCAGACCGGACGATCTTTGTACAACGTATGCACCTCGCCCGCCAGCAAATGGGTCCCATCAAGCGCAGATTCAAGATGTGTGACGTAACGATTCATAAAAATCACCTTTTCTCGCCAGCATTCTCCATACGCATCGTAACGTAAGCGGACCATATCACAATCACGCCTGCAACAGTGCCCCCGCTCGTCACTTCAGACACAAGTACACGGTTTGTCTCAACCATCCGATATAGCTACAGTAGCGAAAGGAGAGCAGAACCTCGACGATGACCAGCGAACAAGGCAACGTAACCCAGATACTCCTGCGCGTCCGTGATGGCGATGGTACCGCCGTCGACGCCCTCTTGCCGCTCGTCTACCAACAACTGCGCGCTCTCGGCGGAAGCCTCTTCCGAAATCAACCCAAGGATCACACCCTGCAGCCGACCGCACTCGTGCACGAAGCCTATGCCAAGCTCGTCGGCGCAGAGAACATTGAATGGCAAAGCCGTGCCCACTTCTTCGCCGTTGCCGCCAAAGCCATGCGGCAGATTCTAACCGACCATGCCCGGAAAAATCGCGCAGCCAAACGAAGCCCCGGCGAAGACGCGCAACAGGTGACCCTCGCAGAGCTGAAAACACCCTCCTCATTTGCCGCAATCGAACTGATCGCACTCGACGAGGCACTTGTCAAACTCGCCGCTTGGGATGAAAGACTCTATAGAATCGTGGAACTTCGCTTTCTCGGAGGCCTGACAATCCCCGAATCCGCCGAAGTGATGAAGATCTCAACACCCACGGTCGAACGAGAATGGCGCATGGCCAGAGCATGGCTACGCCGAGAATTGGAATCCGATTCCCAGGGCAAACCAAACGACGTATCAGAATGAACGAAGCAGACCGCCAACGGATAAAAGATCTCTTCAACGAAGCCGTGTCGCAACCACAACACGAACGGGAAGCGTGGCTGAAGGAACAGGTGCGGCAGGGATTATGCAACGAAAAAGTCTATGAAGAAGTCAGCTCGCTGCTCGAACACGATCTGCCCGAACAGGATGTCGAACTCGAAAGCCAGATCGGGCAGCTGCGCAGCGCGATCGCCGACGTCGCGGGCGCAGAAGTCGAACATCCGCAAAACATCGGACCCTATGAAATCCTGGGACTCGTCGGGACCGGTGGAATGGGCTACGTCTATCGCGCCCAGCAAACCAATCCACGGAGAACCGTCGCACTCAAAGTCATGCGACCGGACCTCGCGGATGAGAACAACCTGAGACGATTCCAATTGGAGGCACAGGCCCTTGCCCGGCTTCAGCATCCGGGAATCGCTCACATCTACGAAACCGGCATCACCAACGACAAAAACGGCTTCAGCCAACCCTATCTCGCCATGGAACTCATCGATGGACGCGACATCATGGATCACGCTCAACACCATGGCCTGACGCACCGGGAAATATTTGCCCTCGTCGCCGACATTTGCGACGCACTTCAACATGCCCATGCACGCGGTGTCATCCACAGAGACCTCAAACCGGCAAACATCATCGTGGATCAACAGGGGATTCCAAAGATCCTCGACTTCGGCGTATCGCGCCTGACCGATGACGATGGCCCGGCCGTTACGCAAGCCACCAACAGGGGCCACTTCATCGGCACGGTTCCATACATGAGCCCGGAACAAATCGCCGGTCAATCAGCCGATCTCGATACCCGCACCGACATCTACTCGCTCGGTGTTGTCCTCTTCGAACTCCTCACCGGAAGTCGACCACATGATCTCCAGAATCTCAGCCTCATGGAATCCGCAAGGAAGATCACGGAAACGCAACCAGGAAAAGTAACTAGCTATCTTCCTGAACTCCGCGGTGATCCCGACATCATCGTAGCCACAGCTCTCGAACAGGATCGGCAGGATCGATACCAGAACGCATCCGACTTTGCACGCGATCTTCGCAACTACCTCCAAGGTAAACCGATCCTCGCACACCCCCCCAGCGCGTTCTACCAGATGAAGAAATTTACGGCGCGAAACAAGGCACTGGCCGTATCCATCGCCATGGTATTCCTCGCACTGAGCCTCGGAATGACGGCAAGTACCTGGTTCGCACTGCAGGCAAGACAAGCGGAAGCCGAAAAGGAAGCCCAATACAAAGAGGCGGTGCAAGCCAAAGCGAAAGCGGAAGAGAAACAGCTGGAAGCCCAACAACAGGCCGACATCGCCCAGGCCGTTAACGAGTTCTTGAATGACGATCTTCTGGCTGCGGCAGACCCGATGCGTACATCCAATCGACAGCTCACGGTAAGACAGGCAGTAGATGCCGCAGAAGAAAAAGTCACCAAGGCCTTTCAGGATCAACCATTGATCGAAGCTGCTATCCGAATGACGCTTGGACAGACGTACCGCAACCTCGGCGAATACGCCAAGTCAATCAGCAACTTGGAACGAGCCCTCGAAATCAGACTCCGAGAAAGGGAACCATCCCACGCGGACGTCGCGGAAACAAGATTGAATCTGGCACGAACACTGACAGGTGCCGGCCGGTTCAACGAAGCCGAAGAACTGTACCGGCAAGTACTCACCGCAACCGCTGAACGATTTGGCCCCGAATCCGGAGAATCAGGCGTCGCACAGAACGACCTCGGGATGCTACTCGTAACAGCAGGACGCTTCACAGAAGGCCTGCCCATTCTCGAAGAAGCACTGCAACGCTGCACGAAACACCTGGGAGAAACGAATGAGGCCACCCTCGCAGCCCTGAACAACCTCGCCGTCGCCAACTACCAGAAAGGCGACTACCAACAGGCGTGGAACTACCAGCGCCAAGCCTTTGAAAAGCAGGAAGCGACGGTAGGAAGCGATCATCCCAATACCATGCGAAGCATGATGAACCTCGGCTTCCTCGCCGAAACAAAAGGAGACTTTGAAACCGCCGAACAATGGTACGATCAGGCAATGCAACGGCAAATAAGAGTGCTGGGAACCGAACATCATCAGACGCTCGACACCATGCGTAACCTCGCCCTGCTCTATGACAGCCAGCAGAGATACGAAAAGGCAATCGAACTGAATCGAGCGACACTCGAAGGATACATGAAGGCCGTCGGTCCTGATCATCAACACACGGCAACGACCCTCGGCAACCTCGCCGGTTCACTCGCAGCCATGGAACAATACGATGAAGCCGAACAGAAGTTCCTGCAGTCCCTGAAAATCTACAAGGCGATTCACGGCAACGACAGTTACATGACCGCCGTATGCATGAACAACATCGCGCTCATGTACCAGAAGATGAAGGCCCACGACAACGCCGCCAACATGCTGCAAGAATGCGTCAGCATCTATGAAAAGAGCATCGGCCCCGAGCATCGATACACGCTGATTGCACGCAATAACCTTGCACGCTCACTCACCGCACTCGAAAAACTGGACGACGCACAAATATGCCTGGAGCAAACGCTGAAGATCGCACAGTCGACACTGAATGAAGACGATAAACTGATCGGGGAAACGAGAATACTGCTGGCGCGGAACCACATGGCCCGCCAGGAATGGCCACAGGCCGAAGAGCTCGCACTCCCTACCTGGAACGAATGGTCAAAGACCCTGGAACCGGACCACCCCTACACACAGAGGGCGCGGACCCTCCTCGAAGAGCTGTACACGAACTGGAACAAACCGGAAAAGGCCGCAGAATTCAGTAAACCCTGAATGGAAATGAAGGCAGCCCAACCGGCAGCCGCCTGAATAATACCAGCCGATCAACCAGCCAAAGCGGCCCGCGCAGCAGCAAGATCATCAGTACCCAACACAATCTTGGATGGATAACCAGGAGCACCACTGCCATAAATGAAGTTGATGTTAACCGTGGCATCCGCCAGCTTGGCAGCAATCCGCTCAATCTCACCGGGCTGATTGTGAGCCGGAACCGTCAGCACCGATTCCGTAAACCAGCGATACCCGTCAGCATCCAGGAGCTCCTTGACCTTGTCGTGCGGCGTACCGACGAAATTGACCCACGCCGCCTCCTCGTCATTACTCACAAACAAAGCCTCAATGTTGACACCGCCATCGCGCAAACGCTTGCACAGCTGGGTCAACATTCCCGGTCGATGCGCAAGACCAACACAGAACTGCTGCTCTTCGCAGACAGCCTCGCCACCTTGAACCTGCGAATCGTCTTTCACGGGTGTATCCGTCATGAGCAATTCTCCAAATCCGAGCGACCATCATCGGTGGCCAACAAAACAAAAACCAACCCAAGCACCGTGAATCGTCAAGCCTGAGCAGACGCAGAACGCCAGCCCTTGTCAAATGGCAAGGAAAACAACATCTGAACGCGCGACGCACGCTCATCCTCTTTCTCACCGAGGACCGTCACTGCTTCTCGAATCTTGGCAAGCCTTGCATCGTCAACAGGACCGACCCGGTCCAAAGCGGATGCAATGTCCAAGAGTCCCGCGCGAATCTTCAAAAACTCAACATCAAGTGGTACGGAGCCAATCTTTCCATCTGCCGGCATAACAACACAACTCCGCTCAAAAAAGACATGAACCAGCCTGAGCATCAACAGAATCAATCAGACTCCCTCCATGATAATGCCTTTACCCCATGAAACGCAACAACGCGCTAATCAGCCAGCGTCAAGATGCCATGGACGGCCGCGCGAGCCCCACATCCGACGATGTCACAGGTTAAACCAAACGCAACTTCATTTCAGTCCCGTCAGCCGCTACACTCTCGTCATATTCGAACAGGATCGAGGCGGAAGCGAATGCAGGAATAACACGTGGATGACCGGCGTTTGTCCAGATGAGCGGCAAGAATCGTAAGTGAACAGCAGACTACGCTCTGCCCCTGAAGCACAGATAGCCCCTGAAACTACGAATGCCCCAAAACACCGAAGCGACGTGCATACAGAGAATGACAGGAAACGAACATAGGGCAGAACGCCATGGCATGCGGATCGCCATTAACGCAAACGCAAAACACCGCAACTGCGCAAGACTGATGACGAGAGTATCACGATGACGACACTTGCTATCGCCCTGCTCACCGCCGTTGCCTACCTCATTGCATACAACACATACGGCAAGTGGCTCGCTCGACGTATCTTTGAGCTCGATGACAAAAACCCAACACCCAGCACAACACTGGAGGACGGCACCGACTACGTCCCAACCTCGCGCGAAGTCGTCTTCGGACACCACTTCACAAGCATCGCCGGAACAGGCCCCATCGTAGGACCGGCCATCGCCGTGTTCTGGGGCTGGTTACCCGCGCTGATCTGGGTCGTCTTTGGTAGTATTTTCATTGGAGCCGTCCACGATTTCGGCAGCCTCGTCGTCTCGCTCCGAAACAAAGGTAACACCATCGGCGAAATTGCGGGAACCGTCATCAGCGGACGCGCGCGACTGCTCTTTCTGGGCATCTTATTCATGGCCCTCACCGTCGTCATTGGCATCTTCGGACTCGTGATCGCAACCATTTTCGCCAGCTATCCAATCAGCGTGCTCCCCGTCTGGTTTGAAATCCCACTCGCTGTCGCAGTAGGTATCTGGGTCTACCGCAGGAAGGCAAACCTTCTCATCCCTTCACTGCTCGCCCTCGCAATCATGTACGTAACGATCTACGTCGGTGCCTACATGCTGCCGATCGACCTGACAGCATGGAGCGTGCCACGTGATGGCATCATTGCACAGCAACAAGGCTACTCACCCTACTTCAACGCAACCGTCGTCTGGACACTCATACTCCTCGTCTATTGCTATATCGCATCCGTATTACCCGTCTGGACATTGCTTCAACCGAGAGACTTCATCAACAGCCACGAACTGCTGCTCGCGCTGGGAATTCTCATGGTAGGACTCTGCGTCGCTCCCTTCACCAGCCAGGGGCTTGAACTCGTCGCGCCGGCCGTCAACGCGAATCCACCGAGCGACGCGCCACCATTTATCCCATTCCTCTTCATCACGATTGCCTGCGGCGCCATTAGCGGGTTCCACTGCCTTGTCTCCAGCGGAACCACCAGCAAGCAACTGAAATGCGAAACAGACGCCAGAATTGTCGGATACGGCAGCATGCTGCTGGAAGGCGGACTCGCAACGATGGTTATTCTCGCATGCACCGCCGGACTTGGACTCGGCATCTACCAATATGACACCGACGCCCTGCGGTACACACCCGTAAGCAACGTAGACGGTTCCACCATCCAGGGCGTCGACGCATGGAACGCCTACTACGGCAGCGGCTCCTGGAGCGGCATGACACTCCCCAGAAAAATCGGTGGGTTTATCGAAGGCGGAGCCAACATGATGCGTGCCACCGGGATGCCAATCACCATGGGCATCGGAATCATGGCCGTACTGGTCGCCTCATTTGCCGCAACGACCCTCGACACCGCCACAAGACTCCAACGCTACGTGATCACGGAACTCGGCTCCGCACTCAGAATCGCGCCGCTGAAGAACCGCTATGTAGCAACAGCCACAGCCGTGATCACCGGCGGTGCCATCGCAATGATCGCAGGCCCCAGGGGCCCCGGCAGCGGCGGACTCATACTCTGGCCCATCTTTGGAGCCACCAACCAGCTGCTCGCCGGACTCTCATTCCTCGTCATCGCCTGCTACCTCATGCGACGCAACAAACCCATCTGGTTCGTCATTCTGCCTGGTATCTTGATGATACTCATTCCGCAATGGGTGTTTGCGATTCAGATCTTTGGCAAAAACGGCTGGATTCACCAGGACGGCGCCATGCACCTGGTTGCACTGAGCATCTTCGTGTCTCTGTTGCAGATCTGGATGGTCATCGAAGGACTGGTTGTGCTCATCCAAATGAGAAACAACCAGTGGCTGACCACCAACACGTAACAGTGACAATCGCGGTAGGAAATCACACACAGACGACAGATTGACCGGACGGCAATCATCATTCACGATCGAAAGGAACAACAATGAGTCAGGACATATTGAAATGCGGCTTTGCAGCCTTGGAATTCGCCCGCAAGTGCACCAACTCGTACCTCGAAGCCATCCCCACCGACAAGTGGTTCCATACTCCGTGCGAGAATGGTAACCACGCGATGTGGATCATCGGGCATCTGGCCTACGCCGATGACCTGTTCCTCAGCGTCGTGAATGAAGGACGCGGAACAAAACTCGACACCACCTGGGCAGAAAGATTTGGAATGAAATCCACGCCCTCCGCCAACGCCGCAGACTACCCCGAAGCGTCCGAAGTCCGTAAGACATTCGATGACATGCGCAACGAACTGTTCGCGTTCTACGAAGCACTGCCCCTCGAGCAACTGGCCGACCCGACTCCGGAAGAATTCCAGGCCTTCGCTCCGAACAAGGGCCAACTTCTCTTGACCGCGGCCTGCCACGAATCAACCCACAACGGACAACTGACCGTCATCCGCAAAAGCCTGAAACTCGAACCGGTCTTCGCCTGACCAGCATCCGTACGTTTCGTCATGCCCAAGCCCGAACTCGGGTGCCATGCCCAAGTCCGAATCGGGTGCCATGCCCAAGTCCGAATCGTGAAACGATGAGGCGCGGGCATGACCCTCACGACCCGTATGACGCCCGACTACGCGTGCCATGCCCAAGCCTGCCGCAAGGCAGGCGACCGAAAGTAGCCCCAGGCGCGAGCCTGGGGTAACCATCGAACAAGTACGTTCCAAGCCCGCAGAATGGCGGGCGACACCTTCACCCGCATTACCAAAATTCATCCCGAACACGGTGCCATGCCCAAGTCCGAATCGTGAAACGATGAGGCGCGGGCATGTACCCTC
>JBMYUM010000175.1:0-8395 GCA_049605375.1 Phycisphaerae bacterium
GGCTACTACCCGCGCAGTACCACAATCATGCAGGACCATGCGGCTTTGCGCGTGGAAGCCGAGCAGATCGTCGATGCGGGGGCCAAGGATGAGAGGCTTGCGGAGATCGATCGTCTTGAGGCGGGGGCGAATTTGCGGAACAGCATGTTGGGGCGTGCCGGCGCGTGGGTCGAGCCTCTGGTCCAGCCCCTGGGATGGGACTGGCGCATTGGTACGGCAGCGATCGCTTCATTTCCAGCGCGCGAAGTGGTGATTGCAACATTGGGGACGATTTACAATCTTGGTGGAGACACGGATGAGTCCTCATCTGTCCTGCGGGAGAAACTGAAGTCGGCCACCTATCCGGACGGACGATTGGTCTTCAGTCTGCCGGTTGCTCTTTCGATCATGGTTTTCTTTGCCCTCTGTTGTCAGTGTGCGGCCACGCTCGCGGTGATCAAGCGGGAGACTCGCCAATGGCGTTGGGCGGTCTTTACGTTTGTCTACATGACAGGTTTGGCCTACGTGGCGTCGCTTGTTACCTATCAGGCGGCATCGCGAATCATCGGCTAGGCGATGTGGGAGTCGGATCGAGTGGGAGTCTACGGCGTTCAGGATTTGATAGCGATAGCCATTGCACTTGGGGCATGCGTCGTTGTCGCGAGACAGTTCCTCCAATGGGGACGCGGCGAGGGTTCGTGTCATTGTGCAGGCGATCCTGATGCGACCAATGCCTGCCACTCGGAAGGCCGTCGTGAGCCCCGTGCGACGCCGCTTGTGCAGATTGGCGCGGCGACGGAAGGCCGACGGCGGCCTTGACTTCGGTACCTTCCGCGGCTGCTTGAATCCACCTCCAATTGGCCTACCATGTATCCTTCCAAGCTCGTCGACCTGAGGTCGCGCGTGCTGCCGATTTGCTACCCAGTTGCCGGGAGGGACCTTCATGTCCGATTCGTCTTGCAAGCCGACTGCCATGACCGCGTCACATCGCGCGCTATTTGCGGGCATTCTGGACTACGCCGGCTTGTTTCCACCCGCCAAGCTTCCCCTGGATACGGCATTGGCCAATTTTCGGGCGTATCGGCAAACCAATGAATCGTGGATGTTGGCCCGCTTCATCTGTCCTGCGGGCAAACTTGGCGACCTTACCGGTTGGATGGCGGCTCAGGGCGTGGGCGCTTCGGAATGGCCATTCCATCTGTCTGTTCTGGGGCAAGGTACAGCAACCGACACGGAGGCGTTTTTTTCTCTGCACGGTGACGATGTTGATGCCATGCGGCATGTGCGTGATGCGCATCCGGAATGGGTTTCTTACGACGCGTTTGAGGTCCGCCTTCCGCCTGCTGATGGTGGTTCTGAATCATCACGTTCACTGCTTGACCGTCTTCGACGGCCCGAAGGCGGGGGGCTGGCGTCTGACATTCCACTTTTCGTTGAAGTACCACCTGGACAGGATTGGCAATCGGCGTGGCGCGAGAGTATGCAGGCCATTCGTACTGTCAACGATTCGTTACATGACGAGGCTGCACCGATCGGTTTCAAGCTTCGTTGCGGGGGCGTGGAGCCGGCGCATTTCCCGTCCGTTGAGCGCGTGGCTTTTGTTATCGCAGAAGCTACGAAGGCAGGTGTCCCCCTGAAGTTTACGGCTGGTCTTCATCATCCGTTGCGCCATTTCAATGAGGCGATGGGTTGCGAGATGCACGGCTTCGTCAACGTCTTTGCTGCCGGTGTTCTTGCCCGTGTTCACGGAATGGGGCAGGACGGCGTCGCGGAGATCTTGCGTGCTGAGCGGTGGGATGACTTCGGGTTTGACGACGAGGGCTTATCGTTTGGTGATCATCGGGTCGATCTCGCTGCATTGACGTCCCAGCGTGCTGTCGCGTGCACTTCGTATGGCAGTTGCAGTTTCGATGAGCCTCGCGAAGATCTTGCTGAGGCCGGCTTGCTTTGATTCCATGCCGGTCGATTGGCTCCTCGTGGTGCCTTCGATCGCACGGCGTCAGTTAATAAGACTTCAGGTAACAATGCTTCAGGTAAAAGGGCTTCAGGTAACGAGGCTTCTGGTAATAAGGCTTCTGGGAATCACACGTACGACATTAACCTTGCCTGCTCGACGAGGTGGGCCCAACGCACCGAGAGTGCCGGAATTGATGCTATGACGAACATGATTGATCCATCTCTCCGCTCATTTGTTCCGGTAGACGCGGAATCTCACTTTCCGATTCAAAATCTGCCCTATGGTGTATTTACGTCGGGGGCGAATCGGGAGCCGCACGTTGGTGTCGCGATTGGGGATCACGTTCTCGATCTGGCGATCCTTGAAGAGAAGGGGCACTTTGCAAGCGTGCTCGGGAGTGGTTCACGCGTTTTTGATTCTGCGTCGTTGAATCCCTTTATGCGCATGGGCCGTACATCGTGGCAGGGGGTTCGCCAGACCGTGTGCGATCTTCTTCGCGAAGATCAAGCCACGCTGCGTGATGATGAATCGCTTCGTTCCGCCTGTCTCCTTCCCCAGGCCAGCGTCACTATGCAGATGCCTGTGGAGGTCGGTGACTACACCGACTTCTATTCATCGAAGGAACATGCGAGCAATGTCGGCACCATGTTCCGCGGTAAAGAAAACGCCTTGATGCCGAACTACCTCTGGATTCCGGTCGGGTATCACGGACGCGCAGGCTCCGTGGTTCTTTCGGGGACCGATCTTGTGCGTCCATGCGGTCAGACCAAGAGTGATGACGCGGACGCTCCATCGTTTGTGGCCAGCCGTCTGGTGGATTTCGAGCTTGAGATGGGATTCTTCGTGGGGCCAGAGACTGGGCTCGGTGAACGAGTCGACGTGGAGAAGGCTGAGGACCATATCTTCGGGATGGTGTTGGTGAACGACTGGAGTGCGCGCGATATTCAGCGATGGGAGTATGTTCCCCTGGGTCCGTTCCTTGGCAAGAACTTTGGGACCTCCATTTCGCCGTGGGTGGTCTCGCTCGACGCACTGGAGCCATTCCGTACGCAGGGGCCGACGCAGGACCCAACGCCGCTTTCTTATCTTGAGACTTCGGGGCCAAAGGCGTTTGATATCAAGCTTGAAGTTACCTTGCAATCACCGGAGATGGACACGCCGGCGGTCATTTGCCGTTCCAACTTCAAGTATCTGTACTGGAGCATGGCGCAGCAATTGGCCCATCATACGGTGAACGGGTGCAACGTCCGAACGGGTGACCTGATGGCCTCGGGGACGATCAGCGGGCCTTCGCCGGAGTCTTACGGCAGTATGCTGGAGCTGTGCTGGAAGGGGGAACGACCGATTCAGCTTGGCAACGGTCTGGAGCGAAAATTCATCCTCGATGGCGATCGAATTACGATGTCCGGCTATTGCCAGGGCGAGGGCTATCGAGTGGGATTTGGTGAGGTGACGGGGAAAATACTTCCGGCTACGCTTCCGACGTAGGGGCTTCCGTCGTAGGGAGGCTTGCCTCGCCGTTATCGTCAAATGCAGTGGGTCCGTTGTGTCGCCTCCTCCGACCGTCGGATACCTGTCGCATGGTTCAACGTCTGGGTTGCATGCGGCGTCATAGTTGAGGAAGGCATTCGGAGGGCATTCCGATGGCAAACGAAGATTTTCTACCGCTTCGCGGTTATGACCACGTAGAGTTTTACGTCGGCAATGCAAAGCAGGCGGCCCACTTTTATGACAGGGTCTTGGGGTTTACGCCGAAGGCTCGTCTCGGGTTGGAGACCGGGGTTCGCGATCGTGCGAGCTATGTCATGGAGCAGGGCAACATTCGGTTTGTCTTCACGAGCGCGCTTCAGCCGGATCACGAAGTCTCCCGGCATTGCAGTCTTCATGGTGACGGTGTGAAGACAATTGCGCTGGAAGTCGGCGATGTAGAAGCCACGATGAACGAAGTGCGGAAGCGGGAAGCGACCGTTGTGCAGCCGGCGGAGGCGTTTGAGGATGAGCATGGTGTCATTAAGACCGGCATTATCCGATATGCCGGGGATACACATATCAAGTTCATTGAACGAGGTAACTACCGCGGCCCGTTCGCACCGGGTTTTCACGCCATCGACGCCCATGGTGGCGAGTCGGTTGGCCTTGCGGCCATTGATCACATTGTGACGAATGTCTATCTCGGCGAAATGAACTATTGGGCTCGTTGGTTCGAGCGCATCATGGGTTTCAGTCAGCTGACTCACTTTACGGATGACGACATCAGCACCGAGTACAGCGCCTTGATGAGTAAGGTGATGGAAAATGGCACGGGCAAGTGCAAGTTCCCGATCAACGAGCCTGCGGAAGGCCGCAAAAAATCACAGATCGACGAGTATCTCGATTATTACCAGGGGCCGGGTGTTCAGCACATTGCCATGAACACAGGCGATATCTGTAAAACGGTTCGCATGCTTCGCGAGCACGACATTGATTTCCTTCGCGTTCCGGACACCTACTACGAGGACCTGGCTGAGCGCGTCGGTCCGATCAATGAAGACTTCGCCGAATTGAAAGAGCTCGGCATTCTCGTCGATCGTGACGAAGACGGCTATCTGCTTCAGATCTTTACGGCTCCGGTGCAGGATCGTCCCACGCTGTTCTTTGAAGTGATCGAGCGACACGGTTCGCGTGGTTTTGGCGTTGGAAATTTCAAAGCGCTCTTTGTTTCACTTGAACGTGAGCAGGAACGTCGAGGGAACCTGTAGGGTAATTTGGTGTTGCCGGGGCTTGTCCTGGCAGCCGAATGATTCCTGACAGGCGTCCGACCAACCAAAAGAATGGAGTGAGTCATGCTTTCCGAGAAGAAATGCGTCCCTTGTCAGGGTGGCGTTCCGCCGCTGTCAAATGACGAGATGCAGCCGCTTCTGGCTGAGCTGGATGGTTGGTCGGTGATCAACGATCACCACCTCGAGAAGACGTTTACCTTTCCCGACTTTGTGACTGCGCTTGATTTTGTGAACAAGCTTGGTGCGGTTGCGGAAGAGGAAGCTCATCACCCTGATATTTATCTTGCCTGGGGCAAGGTGGGCGTAACGATCTGGACGCACAAGATCGATGGCCTGACGGAGAGCGACTTCGTTCTGGCCGCCAAAGCGGACAAACTCTAGCCCTCCCCATAGCGCGAAAAAAAGGGGCTGCGTTAGCAGCCCCTGAATTCGCATGATCTTCTTCGTGGCGTTGGCCCGAACAAATTCTTATTCGCTCCAGCTGGATTTGCCTTCCCGGTCCACCCAACTGGTGTTGTATCCCTTATCTTCCAGTGAATCAGCAAACTGTGTCATTCGCAGCGGTTTGTATGTATCGCACATCACAGCCAGTTCTTCCGTTCGCGTGGCACCGATCGACGCTTCATAGGTGCCTGGGTGGGGGCCATGCGGCACGCCTTGCGGATGGAGACTCAACGACTCCGGTGTAATTCCCTTTCGAGACGTGAAGTCTCCTCCGACGTAGTACATGATCTCGTCCATGTCGACGCTGGCATGACCGTAGGGGCAGGGGATTGACTTCTCATGGAAGTCGACGACGCGTGGAACGAATGAGCACACCACAAATCCACTTCCCGCAAAGGTCGTGTGAATCGTCGGTGGTTGATGGATCATACCGGTGATGGGCTGATAGTCGTGGATGTTGAAGGCCGTTGGGTAGATGCAGCCATCCCAACCGACCACGTCCAACGGAAAGTGCTTATACCTGTGAACGTTGAGCATGTCCGACATTTTCACCACGATTTCGTAGGGGCCGTTGCCATGCTGGCCGGCTTCAAACTGCAGCAGTTCCGTGGGTGATCGGAAGTCGCGATGCGAATAGGGGGCATAGTCGGTCAGTTGCCCGAACTTGTTTCTGTACTGACCGGGAATGCCAAGGTGGGGACGGCCTTCAAAGACCAGCGCCGTGCCCTTGTTGCCTTCAAAATGCAAACGGTAGGCGGTGGATTTCGGGACCAGTACATAGTCATGCTCACGGAATGGGAGAATCCCGTATACGCTCTCGAGATGTCCCTGGCCGTGCGTAATAAAGTAGAGCTCATCACCATCGCCGTTCGAGAAGAATCGTTCTGCGGCGGCGTTGGGTTTGACGGCACCGATCTGGACGTCTGCATTGACGAAAAGCGTCTTGCGGCCGGTCAGAAAGTCTCCCGCGGCTTTCATGTCCTGTGATCGGATGTGGCGCCGGTGCAATGGCTGGTGGTCGACGATGTTGTGCGGGCAGAAATCGGGAAGCTGAAGGTCTTCAGCCTGAAATTCGTCTGTCGGGGGGGTACGAAAATAGAGGATGGTGAATGGCCCGTTAAAACCCTCCGTCGTCATGCACTGCTCCATGAGGAGTTTCCCAGACTCGTCGTAGAATGCGGTGTGCGGTTTGGGCGGAAACTTACCAAGTGTTGTACGGTGAAGCATACGACAGATCTCCTGCTTGTTGACGCCTCCGGTGGCGTGTTCGGTTCCGCAAACGACACCTGCGGATGACCGTTATTCGCCTCGATCGAGCGTCTCCCGGCTGCCAGTACAGCAGTATAGGGTGTCGGGTTGGCGCCTTGCAATAGCGATGGCACGAAGCCAGGGGGCGTGAACGCCATGCGAAGGCGTTTGGCCCGGCCGCAGGCCTCCGATTTTTTTGACTGGCCCCCGGGCACGGCTATGATTGGACAGGTTGTTGGCGACGGCGGCATGTCGTCGTACCTGTCTGCCATGTGGGAGTGTGTTTTGGCCGATACCCCTCGTGCAACTTTTGCCACGGAAGAGCTGGCGATCGTTCTGAGCCACTTCGACATCGGTCCCATTGAGTCCATCACAGACTTTCATCGCGGTTCACGTCGAAGCCCCAAGGTGGGAGTCGTCAGTACCAAAGGCAAATATCTCTTGAAGCGGCGGGCTGTCAGCCGTGCGGCGCCGGATCGCGTGGTCTTTGCGCAGCGGGTTCAGAAGTGCCTTTCCGCGTTTGAATTCCCGCTGCCTCGATTGCACGCCACCCGCGATGATGATTCGACTTACCTGCAGTTGCGGGAGCACATTTACGAGCTGTTCACTTTCGTGCCCGGTCACCCGTACGAAAAGTCGGAGGGCGAGACGCGTCACGCGGGTTCTACGCTGGGGTTGTTTCATGAGGCGCTCCACGGATTCACACCATCAAAGGTTCGACCGGAACCGCATGGGAATTTCCATGATGCGAATGCCATTCGGACCGGAATCTGCAACCTGGGGCCGAAGCTGACATCGCACGACAGCTATTCGGGAAATGACATTGAATTGGCATCGCTGTTGCAGCGACTACTCGGCTTCTACGACCAGAGCGCCAAGGCGGCGAATGAACTTGGTTTTGGCGATCTTCCTGAACAGGTCGTTCACGCCGATTGGCATCCGGGAAATGTGCTGTTTCGTGGCGGCAAAGTAGCGGCCGTGGTCGACTATGATTCGGTTCGTTGGTCCAAGCAGATTACCGACGTCGCCAACGGGGCGCTCCAATTCTCCATGATTTCCGAGGGGGATGTCACAAAATGGCCGGCTGCCCTTGATGAGAAGCGGTTTTCGCAATTCATGATCGGGTATCGGGCTGCAGAGCGACTCAGTCGAGCTGAGATCCAGATGATTCCTCATTTGATGGGCGAGGCGCTGCTGACCGAGTGCGTCCCCCCGATCACGGAAACCGGCTCGGTCGGGCAGTGGGCCGGCTACCGCGTGCTGCAGACGATTCAACGCAAACTCGCGTGGATCGCAGAGAATCACGCGAGGCTGTGCGAATTGGCCGGGCAGGCGCGCGATCAGTAGCCTCCCAGGTGGAAAAAAAGCCCGCCTTGCGGTAAACTCCTCACCATGGCAAAGAGTGATCCCATCCAGTTTGCAAAGGAAGTCGCGCGTATCGTGACCGACAGCAAGGCGGAGGACGTGGTTGTCCTTGACCTGCGCAGCATGAGCTCGGTGACAGACGTCGTGGTTATCTGTTCCGGTACATCGGAGCGTCAGATGCGTGCTGCGGCCGACCACGTCGTGGAATACGGCAAAAAGGTCGGGCAACGGCCTTTCGGCTTCTGCGGTTATGACACCGGTGCATGGATCATCGTTGATTTCGTCGACGTGGTGCTTCACGTGTTTGCCAAGCCGTACCGGGAATACTACGACCTGGAGTTGCTCTGGGGAGACGCTCCTCAGGTGGACTGGTCGCGCAGCGAATCGGCATAATGCCGAGTTCGCATCCTGGCTGGCTTTCGACTTCTTCATTCATTAACGCATCGTCTTCCACTGAACAGGAATTACGTCGTGAGTTCGCTACGTCACATACTCGGGGTTCGCGTTCGAGCGGCTCTTGAGGCGATGGGCATTGATGCCGAGCCTCACATCATGCCGAGCAACAATCCGAAATTCGGCGATTACCAGTCCAATTGTGCCATGAGCCTCGCAAAGGCGCAGAAGCGAAATCCACGCGAACTCG
>JBMYUM010000176.1:0-8383 GCA_049605375.1 Phycisphaerae bacterium
GGTACTGATGTCATTCTTGGCCCGACCTTTGGTATTGAATTACCTCTTTGGGATCAGAATCAGGCGCAGATTGCGAAGTCCGATCGGATGTTGGAGCAGCTATTGCACGTTCGGGACGCTGCACTTGTGAATGCAACACAGGATATCCATACCCGGGTGGCGCGCATGGAGACGGCGGCGGAGAACGCGCGTTTTTACGAGTCGCTTCAGTTGCCGGCGGCGCGGCGAAACATAGATTTGACCCGCGAGGCTTATGCATCTGGTAAGCTGACGTTCTTGACGGTTCTCGAAGCGGAGCGAAAGTACCTGGCTACTCGAAGTGACTTCCTGTTGGCGATGGAGACTTTCGCTTTGGCGATGGTTGAGCTTGAGAGGGCGACGGGGTGTCCTGCTGCATCTTGGGAGTCACAAGGCGAAGTGGATAACTCGACGGAGGGGGCAGGCGCGTCGCGTGCCATGGAGGACGTTGATGTTGATTGAGAACTCTGTTCCTGCCAATCGTACCTGGCGTTTCAAAAGCATGCGATCGATGCCGTTCCGATTGCTTACTTGTTTCGCGCTTTCCCTGATGCTGGTTCCTGGTTGTCTTCAAGAGCCTCCAGATTCGGATGAGCATCATGCCGCCGATTCTGCAGCGGCGGGTCATGCAGTACCCAGCAATCGCGTGGCGATACCATCCATTGTCCGCAATAACCTGGGCATCACGTTCGTCGATGTTGAGGCACGATCGGTGTCACAGACGGTTCGGATGCCCGGTCACTTCGAGTTTTCGCCGCACGCCCGTCGTGAATATCACGCGATGCTCGGTGGTCGTATTGAGCTTCAGGTTTCTCCGTTCGATCGTGTGACGGTTGATCAGGTGCTTTACACGGTAGACTCTCCGGACTGGCGTAAACTCCAAGGTGAACTGAATGAAACGCACTCGCTGCTGCGGCAAGCCAAGGGGCGGGCGGACACGATCGGGCCATTGATGGCGGCGCATGAACGGCATCACGATGAGCTGGAGCAAGGTGTCGAAATCTGGACAGAGCGCGTTGCACAGTTGAAGGCGTCCAACGAGTCTGGGGTGATTTCGGCTGAGGAGTTTGCACGTGCACGTGCCGTTCTGGCGACGACGCGTGCGGAGCTGGCGGAGGTGCTCGAATTGGAAGCCGAGCTGCAGGCGCGTCGGGCTGAGGTTGCGGCGCAGCTTCAAGGGGCACAGGATCGTTTTGAGCTACTGATTCGGAATGCGAGCTCTGTTGTGGGTATTCCGGTTGAGACCTTGCTTGCGTCTACGAATGACGGGGCCGATGGTCGAGCGCTATGGCACGTTGGGTTTGATCGAGGTTCGTGCCGGTGCGGAGGGGCTTGTCGAGTCTCTTTCGATGACGCAGGGCGCATGGGCGGAGTCGGGCCACCTGGTCTTGACGACGGTGCAGCCTTCCCATGTGAGATTCCGGGCGATGGGGTTGCAAAGTGATCTCATGCAGTTTCTGGATGGTCCCGCTGCGAAGATTGTTCCACCTGCGTCTTCAAGTGTCGATCAGAGTGCCACTATCGGGGCACGCTTGACGTTGGGTTTCGACGCACATCCAGCCGAGCGCACGATCACGCTCTTTGCTGATCCGGACACGTGGCTGGATTGGATGCGTCCGGGCGTATCGGCGTTTCTTGAAGTATCGACGGCTTCGACTGAGGGTTTGGCGCTGGCGATTCCACGAGCCGCGATCGTGAAGGATGGCCTTTCGCATGTCTTTTTTCGACGTGACCCCAAAAACCCGGATTCTGCCATCCGTGTTGAGGCGGACATGGGCGTCGACGACGGTCGTTGGGTTGTGATTCAGAGTGGTGTTCGTCTTGGCGACGAGGTTGTTCTGCATGGCGCCTACGAGTTGAAGTTGGCTACTAGTCAGAGCGGGTTGTCGCAGAAGGGTGGGCACTTTCATGCGGACGGTACATTCCATGACGATCATTGACAGCCAGACAATCAATGGTGGAGGTGCCCGATGCTCAAGGGTCTGATTCGAGCCTCGCTTGACCATGCTGCGCTCGTGGTGGTGCTGGCTTTGATCGTGACTGGTTATGCGGTGTTTCAGCTATCACGCACACCGGTGGATGTCTTTCCTGAGTTGAATGCGCCGACGGTTGTGGTGATGACGGAGACGCCGGGGCTGGCCGCCGACGAAGTCGAGCAGTACGTGAGCTTCCGTATCGAGAGCGCGATCACAGGCATTCCGGGTGTACGTCGTGTACGCACGTCGAGTGCCATCGGTTTGTCTATTGCGTACGTGGAGTTTGAGTGGGGCATGGACATTTATCGTGCCCGTCAACTTGTATCTGAGCGGCTCGATACGGTCCGTGAAGATCTGCCGCGTGATGCGCATGCCGACATGACACCGATCACTTCGATTACCGGTGAGATCATGTTGCTGGCGGTTTCTTCACCCGACGGTGGCATGAGCGACCTGGATCTTCGTGCGTATGCCGAGTTTGATCTGCGCAACAAACTGCTTGCGATTCCCGGTATCGCACAGGTGTCGGTGATTGGTGGGGACTTGCCTGAGTATCAGGTGCTGGTGCAGCAGGATCGTCTCCGCCTTTATAACCTGACATTGAGCGACGTTGTTGCGGCGGCGCGGGCGTCTCACAGTACGGTGAGCGCCGGTTACCTGCCGAACGTCGACTCGCTTGAGTTACCGATTCGGCAGAGCGGTCGCGTTCAGGCTGTTGATGATATTGCGGGGACTTTGATCAAGTATCACGATGGTGCGCCGGTGACGATCGGGCAAGTGGCGACAGTTCGGATCGGGCCCGCGTTGAAGCGTGGGACGGGCGCTGATGGGGGTCTTCCCGCCGTCGTGATGACCGTCCAGAAAGCCCCGGGGACTAACACGCTTGCGATCACGGATGAGGTTGACAACCTTCTTGATTCTCTTGCGGCTTCGCTTCCGGAGGGCGTGCGCGTCAACCGTCAGGTCTTTCGGCAGTCTGATTTTATTCGCTACTCCATCGACAATGTTGTGCATGCTCTTCGAGACGCAGCTATCATTGTGTCGATTATTCTCATTCTCTTCCTGCTGAACATTCGTACAACGTTGATTACGCTGGCTGCCATTCCCGTGTCACTTGCGATTGGATTGCTGGTACTGGATTGGCTAGGCATGACCATCAACGTCATGACGCTTGGCGGTCTTGCCATTGCCGTTGGCAGTCTAGTGGATGATGCGATCATCGATGTGGAGAACGTCTTTCGGCGTTTACGCCTGAACGCATTGCGTCCACCGGATGAAAGACGGACGAAGATTCAGGTCATCTTCGATGCGAGCAACGAGATTCGCCCGGCGATGGTTTTCGCGACAATCATTATTTCACTGGTATTCCTGCCGCTGATGTTTCTGGAGGGCATTGAAGGACGGTTCTTTCGGCCGCTTGGAATTGCGTTTGTGGTATCCATCGGCGCTTCGTTGCTGGTTGCTCTCACTCTGACACCGGCGATGTGTCGATACCTTCTGCAAGTGGGTTCAGATGGAAAGCAGGACGGTGAGAGTGCGCTTGTGACCTGGTTGAAGGGTCTTTACGAGCCTCTCGTTCGACTTGCGGTTCTGCGTCGTACGTTTGTCCTGAGTGTTGCAGGATTGGCGACGGTGGCTTCGGTGTTACTGGCTTCTACTTTCGGTACGTCGTTTCTGCCGGAGTTTAATGAGGGGACGTTTACCATTGGCCTGTTTGCGCCGCCGGGTACGTCTCTGCCGGCCAGTGATCGCATGGCCGGGGCGATCGAGAAACAGCTGCTCAAGGTGGATGGTGTCAGGAGCGTGACACGTCGGACGGGGCGGGCCGAACGTGATGAGCATGCGGAACCGGTCAGTAACTCGGAACTGGAGGTGACGGTCGTACGTGGGTATGCCAAAGACGATGTTCTCGAGGCGGTCCGTGGTATTTTGGACGATGTGCCAGGGATTACGACTAACGTTGGTCAACCGATCGAGCATCGGTTGAGTCATATCTTGTCAGGTACCCCGGCGGCTGTGGCCATCAACGTGTTTGGTGAAGATCTCGACACGCTTCGTACGGTTGCCAAGCGGATCGAGTCGGCGCTTGCGGACGTACCGGGAGCCCGCGATGTTGCGGCCAATCGGGAAGTGATGATTCAGTCGCTGCCGGTTGTGTATCGACCGGGTGATCTGGCGGCATACGGTTTGACACCGGCGGATGCCGCGATGCAGGTACGTCAAGCGATCTATGGTGTGACGGTTGCCGATGTTAACCAGGGTGTGCGTCGTTACGGATTGACGGTTCGGTTGGTTGACGATGAACGCGACAGTATTGATGACCTGCGGAGGCTTGTGCTCCACGGAAAGGGAGGAGCGCACGTTCGATTGTCGGAAGTGGCTGTCATTGGACCCGAAATGGCATCCAATCTGATTACGCGTGAGAATCTCCAACGCAAGGCGGTGATTTCGTTGAATGTCGCCGAGGGATCGAATCTCGGGCATCTTGTGGCGAAGGTGCAGGCCGCGGTCGATCCGATTGTGCAAGAGTATGGCTGTCGGGTGACGTATGGTGGTCAGTTCGAGGCACAGCAGTCGGCGAGTCGGACGATTTCTGTTTTCAGTGGGGTTACGCTGCTGTTGATTTTGATCCTGCTGGTCCTTGCGATTGGATCGATGCCGGTTTCCCTTCTGGTTCTGGTCAACCTTCCACTCGCCTTGATCGGTGGGATTGTCGCGATATTCCTGGCTGAATCACCTTCCATCATGAGCAATGTTCTGGCACTCGGTGGTTTGCATTCCGATTACGTTGCTCCTGTCATTTCCATCGCGAGCATGGTCGGCTTCATTACGCTCTTCGGGATCGCGGTTCGGAATGGTATTCTGCTGGTGAATCACTATAAGTACCTGACTGTTGAAGAGGGCGCGGATCTCGGTGAAGCGATCATTCGGGGTTCGAAGGAACGGTTGATTCCGATTCTCATGACCGCATTGACCGCAGCGCTGGCGCTTCTGCCGATTATTTTGAAGGGAAATGAGCCGGGCAATGAGATACTGGCGCCGCTCTCGGTCGTCATCCTGGGAGGACTGTTGTCCTCGACATTTTTGAATCTCGTGGTCGTTCCGGCCGGCTATGCTGCGATCCATCGTTTGGATCGCGCCTCGCTCTAACCTTGACGTTTCTTAAGAATTTTTGATGGGAGATTGGTCATGGAGACTATTCCTACGTTCCGTGCGATGACACGGTTTGTCATCGTTTTGGCCCTGAGCGTATTGGCCTTGAGTGTATTGGTGACGACCGGTTGTCGCGGCAAGTCTGAAGCGGAGAAATCCGAAGAGGCTGCGAAGGGGGCGTCGACGACGTCCACGCATGGTACTCATACGCATGCCGACGGGACAACGCATGGTTCGCACGATCATCCCCATGAGGGTGACCATAGCGACCATGATGATCACGGTGATCATCATGACCATGCTGATGTTGCGCTGAAACCGGTGAGAATTGGAGAGTGGGACATTGAATTGTCACAAGGGCATGGCAAGGTGGAAGCGGGAAAGGAGAGTCATTTAACGGTCAAGCTTCCGTTTGATGACAAGGGTGAGACGGTTGTTCGTGCGTGGATTGGTACTGGAAATCGCTTGCTATCTATTGTTGGGAAGGGAAGTTACTCGGCCGCGCATGGCGATTACGACATTCATGCGGAGGCCCCTGATCCGCTTCCTGAGAAGGTGATGTGGTGGATTGAGATTCAGAAACCGGATGGCACGAAGCTAGTTGGTTCTACCGTTCCGAACATGTGATCGAGTTCAGTTCTTTTGTTGGTCTTCATGAAAGCCGATGCTCACGCACCCAATGGATCTGGGCGGCATGGTGTCGACCATGCCAGACGTAGTACGGTAGCGCGGTGGCGAGGTCGGTGGTTTCATTCGTCTGCGGGTGGATAAAGCTGCGGTCATATTGTTCGTCTGTCATGGCTATCAACAGGTCATGCCATCGGAGGTGAATTCCGCGCAGCATGTGGATGGAGGCTTCCGTATTCCCGCGCCGTGCGTCAGGCAATTCAGACCAGGCGGTTTCGTCGTATGCCTTGATCAGTGGTTGTTCCTCGGTCAGCGCCCACTTGAAACGGATATAGCTATGCATGTGGCTGTCGGCGACATGGTGCACGATTTGCCTGATCGTCCAGTTACGGAATTTCGTATCCAGTTGTTTGCTATCCAGCCCGGTGATGGCGTCGACAAACAGGGTCGGTGTTGCGTCGAGTTGCTGAATCAGGTCTATGCGTTCTTCGGTTGTTGAAGGTCGGCACAGTTGGAATTCTCCCATCGGCCATTGCGGTGCGTCCGAGATGGTCATGATTTTCTCCGCTGGTTGTCGGGTGACGGTGTCCACCTATTCGACGTTGCGGGGAGGTACGAGTTCGCGCAACCGGGGAAATTGATTCTACTTTTCCAAGTCTTCATCTATGGGTGTGTTTCTGATGTCCTCCAGTATCTGCTCGAACTCCAACGAGCCTTTGGATCTGGCCAGGTTGATGTTGGTTTCGGGAATGGCTTCGGTGTCGGGGTGAGTATTGACAGCTCGTTCGACGCTTGCTGTGCGCAGGATGTGAATCATGGGGAAGGGGGATCGATTGGTGAAGTTTGCCGCGTCGTCGGCGTCGGCGTCGACGAAGCAGTAGTCAGGATGAAAGCTTGCCAACTGGTAGGCTTCTTCGAGTTCTTCGGCTTCAAGGACGTCTTCAGCTGCCCCCACCAGCATCAGGTACGCTTCGAAGTCATGAAAAGCGTCGCGCCAGATGATCAACGTCGTTTCGGTTGATGGATTCGTGTCCAAGTATTGGCATTCGTCGAGCAGTGCCACGAGGAGGTCATCGGTCGAAGGCGCAGGTAGAACGCGATAGCGGATCGCCTGCTGCTCGAATGGCGTTGCCGCAAACGGACAGAAATTCAGGCCAATGACGACTTCTTGAATCCACCTTTTCGTGATGGCGATGATTGCTTGTTCATCATTCGGCATGTTCTTTTCCTTGATTACGCATGCGCACGCTCATTCATCACTGATACAGTTATCCGACCTGGCGCATTTGGGCAATTCAGGTTGCTGCGACGTTTCGAGATCATTCTGTGATTGCGTGTTTTTTTGCTTAGTGGGCCGGCGTTTGAATTCTACTAGTCGTCGTGTTTTGTGGTGTAACTTTTCGTTCGCGACCGGAATACTTGTGCGTTCCGGACCGAATAGGTTACTGTGTCAAATTCTAGATATCCGTTCATTTGCCAATCGCCAGCGAGAGGGAGCGATTCATGAAGATGCAGCGTTGCTATTTCCTTTTGGTACTCGGGCTCATTTGTGCATCGGCCTCGAACGTTGATGCCGGGAAGCGTGGTAAGAAGAACAAGGCGAACTGGCCGTCGTTCCGGGGGGCGCATGCGCAGGGGGTAGCGGATGGATTTGCGCTTCCAGTCTCGTGGGATGTACCGGCATCTGAGGGTGTACGTTGGAAAACGTCCGTTCCTGGTTTGTCGCACTCGTCGCCTGTGATATGGGGTGATCATCTGTTTGTCACCACGGTGACCAGTGACCAGCCCGACCCGTTACTCAAGGTGGGGTTGTATGGTGCGAGCCCGGATCATCCTGAATCATTCGAGCACCGGTACGAGCTTTACTGTCTTGATAAGAACACCGGCGATGTGAAGTGGTCGCGTGTGGCGCTGTCGGCGGTTCCCAAGGTCAAACGCCACATCAAGGCAACACACGCCAACTGCACACCGAGCACCGACGGTCAGTTCGTCGTTGCGTTCTTCGGTTCTCAGGGGCTCTTCTGTTTCGATATGTCGGGCGATCTCATCTGGAAGCAGGACTTCGGCATGCTTGACGCAGGGCCTCCGGGGCACGATGACCTGCAGTGGGGGTTTGCGAGCTCTCCGGTTATTTATGACGACCATGTTTATGTGCAATGCGATGCTCGGAACAACGCGTTCGTTGCGGCCTTGCGTCTCTCTGACGGTGAAGAAGTGTGGCGAACGGCCCGTGTTGAAGAGGGGACGTGGAGTACCCCGACGATCTACTCGGCGCGCAAGCATGGGCAGGTGATCGTCAACGGGTACAAGCACATTGGTGGTTACGATTTGAAGACGGGTGAGGAATTGTGGAAGCTGAGCGGTGGTGGCGACATTCCGGTGCCGACGCCGGTCGTAGCGAACAAGCTGATTTACATCACCAATGCCCACGGTGCTATGGCACCGATTTATGCGATCCGTGTGAACGCCAAGGGTGATCTCACGACGACTGAGCTTGTTGAGCAGAGTCCCTACATGGCATGGAAAATCGACAAGGGGGGCGCATACATGCAAAGCCCGCTTGTCTACAAGAAGTTGCTCTACAACTGCCGGGACAATGGTGTTCTCAG
>JBMYUM010000177.1:0-8383 GCA_049605375.1 Phycisphaerae bacterium
AATGTTCCACGGGTGATTGGTACTTATGTTGTGGAAGACCCGGAGCGCCTGCGGAAGTCCTGGTACGGACGATTCGGGACCCGGCACTACACACTGAAGTGTCCCTTCCCGAAGAATGTTGCGCTGCCCGATACCGGCCGTGTGAGTGCGGCGATTCAGTTTGTCGACTATTTGACGGGCAAAACCCTGACCAATACCAAGGAATTCACGGTCAACGCTGATTGAATTCAGTCCTGGCTAATTGAAGGCTGGGTAAATTCAGGGTCTTCGCGGGGGAATCGTGGAGCCTGCGAATGGGCTTTGGATTTCCCAATTGTGCGGGGTTACCTCACTTCAAACCCGTCCACAAACTTCCGATATTCATTGAAATGCCCCTGAACGATAGATATATTGGATCGATGGCGTCAAATCTGTAGTCCTGAGACATTTCGGCGGTACCTATGAAATCTGATCTTGTGATGCATGACGATTCAACGAGCGACGCGCAAGCAGACGGCCCTGCCTTTGTAGATGATACCGGCGTAGAAGAGTCGGGTGGCGGTACGGCGACGGCCGTGAAGACCGCTCCAAAGCCGGCGAAGACCTCGCGCAAGCCCAAGCAGCTTCCGCCCTACAAGGTGCTGCTCCACAACGACGATGTGAATTCGTTTGATCATGTGATTCTGACGATTTTGAAGCTGACGACGCTTGCCCTGGAAAGTGCGGTCCAGCGAACGCTCGAAGCACACAACACCGGTGTGGCGCTTCTTCTCGTCACGCATAAGGAACGTGCTGAGTTGTATGCCGAGCAGTTCAAGTCACGCCTGCTGACCGTTTCGATCGAGCCGGATACCGAATAAGTTTGATCAATGGTGTCGGTGCCTGCTAATCGGGTGGGGGCCGTCTTGCGTGACAGCGATGCGCGCTGACCTTCCGAGCCAGTCCGTTGCATTGCTTGATAGTGAGGGACTGTTGAAGGCTACTCTGAGGCGGGCGTCGGGTCGTCTGTTTCTTTGGTAGTCGGTGAGGCTGGCGTTTTGCGTCGACTGACTCCCTTCATGTCGACGATTTCCACCAGTCCGAGCGAATCCCACTCGCGCCACGTCCAACGCAGCGTGTTTTGATCCACGATCTGGATACGGCCTTTTGCTACGGCGTCCATTTGTGGAAGTTTGGCATCCACGGCCATGGTCCACGTCTGGTTGTCCTTGTCGAAGCGTGCTGTTCCAACGCCCGTCGCCGGGTAACCGTCCACACGAAAGATTCTGAAGAGATTCGCTCGCGGATCCCAAATCCAGATCATCGTTCCGGAGAGGGTTTTCAGCCCCGGGATGTGTGTGGTTGAGCGTTCAACAAGATGTGAGCGTTCGTCGTCGGCCCACGCGGCAGAGCTGGTACCGGTGACCTCAAGCACCTCTTCCAGGCCTGCAAAACGTGCGTGGCCGCGTGTCTCCCAGTCGCCAACCAGCAGGTCCAAGTGGTTCATTTCTGCGGCCCGGACGGGCCTCATGGCGCTGATTTCGTCCAGCGACATGTTGCGGACACAACCGGTCGTCGCGACGGCGCACAAGGCGATTGCCGCCACCCGAATCGTAGACATCAAGTGGAACTTCATACGGCGGAATAAACCGCAGATTGCGGGCGGCGTCAACTACCGGGGGCGTTGTCGCCGCACTAGTTGCATGGCGCAGGGCACTCTGTCTCCACGTATGTGAAGTTCTGGAAACCCTGAACGGCACTTAGAATGTCCTCGAAATTGACGATGAAGTTCGGGACACAGGGTTTCAGGTCCGCGGCCGGCGAATACGGCGCGAGTTGCTGGAACACCAGTACCGTCTGTTGAATGTCACTGAAGTTGACCACGCTGTTACCGTCAACGTCACCAAACGGCGCCGTTGTGACAGGCAAGGGATCGCCCAGCAGGGCGAAACCGTCATCAACCTGCAGCTCGTACGTTCGATCGGGAACAATTTCAATGCCGTATACGAGCACGGAACCCCATTGTTCTGACGGAAGGAATGTCGCATTGTCTGCCAGCGTTCCATCCGGCTGTACGTAGCGAATGACACACTCTGGGCCGGCATCGATGTCCGAGTGAGTTAATCGAATGGCGACCGACTGACCGGGTTTGGTCAAGAGTTCAACGTCCAGGAATCGACCACCATTGGCGATGGCACAGATGAACGGGCTTCCCGGGATGTGCTCAACGACACCGGTTTCCAGATCACAGGAATCGATGGTGCAGGGATCGCCGTCGCTGAGTCCCTGCAACGCCCCGGTCAGCGGGTCACAGCAGAACACAAAGTCGTCGTAATTTGGAATGAATACGCACTCCATCCCCTGGCAAATATCGTCGGTGCACTCGTTTGCATCATCGCATTGGCTGTCCAGCATGCAGCCGACGCACGTGTCATTGGCTTCGTCGCATTCGAGATCGACCGGGCACGGGTTGGTGCCGGCTTCGCAACCGTTTTTCGCGTTGCACGTTTCGACGCCGTCGCAATAGAGACCGTTCTGGCAAAGGGAATCGTCCGGATCACTCTGGCAAAGGTCAAACGTCTCGTTGCACGTATCGACTGTACAGTCGATGCCGTCGTTACATGTGATCGGCGTTCCTGCTACGCATCCCTGCACCGCATCACATACTTCGGTGCCGTTACAGAATAGTCCATCGTCGCACAGGACGTTGGCGGGCGTGTTTTCACACGAATCCGTCAACTCGTTGCAACCATCGAAGGTGCAATCGACGTCGTCGTTGCAGTCGACCGGCGTGCCGGCCTGGCAACCGTTGACGGCGTCGCAGGTTTCAACGCCGTTGCAGAATAATCCATCGTCACAGGCTGCGTTGTCGACGGTGTTATCGCAACTGTCGGTGTCTTCATTGCAGGTGTCGGTGGTGCAATCCACGTCGTCGTTGCAGTCGATCGGCGTACCTGCCTGACATCCGTTGACGGCATCGCAGGTTTCAACGCCGTTGCAGAATAGGCCGTCGTCGCAGGATGCGTTGTCGACCGTGTTGTCGCAGCTGTCGGTGTCTTCGTTGCAGGTGTCGGTGGTGCAGTCGACGTCGTCGTTGCAGTCGATCGGCGTACCGGCCTGACAGCCGTTGACGGCGTCGCAGGTTTCAACACCGTTGCAGAATAATCCATCGTCACAGGCTGCGTTGTCGACCGTGTTGTCGCAACTGTCGGTATCTTCGTTGCATGCGTCGGTGGTGCAATCGACGTCGTCGTTGCAGTCGATCGGTGTGCCGGCTTGGCAACCGTTGACGGCATCGCAGGTTTCAACGCCGTTGCAGAAGAGTCCATCGTCGCAGGCTGCGTTGTCGACGGTGTTGTCGCAACTGTCGGTGTTTTCGTTGCAGGTGTCGGTGGTGCAATCGACGTTGTCATTACAGTCGGGTGCTGTGCCCGCTATGCATGCACCCGCTACGCAGGTTTCGGCGCCGTTACAGAAGAGGCCGTCATCGCATTCGCTGTCATTGATGCAGCCGGTGCATTCATCGGGGATGCCATCACCGTTGTTGTCGTTGCTCGTTCCGGAAGATATATCGCAGGCGTCAGGTAGGTTGTTGGTGTTGCAGTCGGGGGCACCGGTCTCCAGCCAGACGTCATCAATTTGCCAGCCGAGGAATCCACTGACGAATGCATCGCTGAAGAAATCGAATCGAATATCGACCGACTGCCCGGCAAACGAGGAGAGATCTACGCTGACTTCGTCCCATGCTGGGGCACTGCCGCTTGCTTCCCATACGAGTTCGTTGTTTGCGAATACCCGTGCGAAGTCGTAGTCGGACTCGGTTTCGTAGCGTGTGCAGAAGGAGAGTAATGACTGGCCATAGCCGAGCGTTACTGTTGGCGCTGTGATCTGGCCGCTCTGGTTGTCGCCGTAGGTGCAGCTACCGGTGCTTCCTGCATAAGCCCATTGGCTTCCGCCGCCACACGATGTCGCGCTGCAACTCCCGGTGATTTGGAAGATGCCGTTGGCGTTCCAACCTGCGTCAAGTCCTGATTCAAAATCGGAGTCGAGCAGGATGCCGCTCACGGCGACTTCACAGCTGTCGATGACGCCGTTGTTGTCACAGTCGGTTCCGACGTTGTTGATGATGTCGCAATCATCCGGAATGTTGTTGCCGTTGCAATCATTGGTGCCGAGTTCGCACTCATCAGGAATGCCGTTTCCTGAACAGTCGTTGCTGGTACCGCTGGCAATATCTGTCGCATCTTCGGTGCCGTTGTTATTGCAATCGATGAATGATGCAAAGTTGAACGACATTTGCGGTCCGGCCACGCTGATGTTGTAGATGTTGTGGTCGGTGACGACGATGTTGCCACCCTGGTAGGCGTTGGTATTCGGTGTTGTCGTGCTGTTGATTTCGTCGACGCCGGCACCATGGTAGACGTCACCATCGTCGCCGCGATTGTTGCCTTTTTCGAGATCGAAATCACCGTCGGCCTGCAGCAATGCGACGCGATAATGCTGGTTGTTGCCGGGCCAGCCGCTTTGTCCCGGGTATCCTTCGTCGGTGTTACAGCACTTGGCTTCGTCGATGTGCCAGATGCAGAGTCCGCCTTGCGGCATGATCGACTCCAGGCCCACGGGTTGGCGGTTTTCGATCAGCAGGTATTCGCCAGCGGGATAGTTCAGATCGACGCGGTACGCCTCCGGCGACGTTTCAGCCTGATTGAGCGTATACGAGCCAGAGGTGGAAATGGACGTCGGTGTCATCCATCCCAGTTGCATTTTCGAGTAGGCGCTGAAGTGGGGCGGGTAGAGCTGCGAGCCGTCGAAACCCCACGAATTGGCCATCATGCAGTAGGAACCGATACCGCTGCCGCCACCATTGGTATCGTAGTAGTCAGGCAATCCGAAGAAGTGCCCGGTTTCATGCACGATCACGCCAATGCGCGAGATGTCGGTACCGTTCGTTCCCCACAGCGCGGGCTCGGTGTGGTAGTCATACACGCGGACGGGGTTACCTAGCGCGTTGTTGTCGTTGCTTGACCACTCACCGCCGGGAAGGGCCCAGAGTGACCACCGGTGCGACCACATCCAGAAGCCGTTACCACCACCGGTTTCGGCACCATATCCTGAGTGAACGATACTGATGGCATCGATGTAGCCATCGTTGTCCTGATCGAAGTCGCCGAAGTCAATGAGTGCATCGACGGCATCCAGCGCGTCTTCCACCATACCCTGTGGATTGGTTGGATACGATTCCTGCAGGCCGCTGCTTCCGCCGGTGTAGTAGGACTCGGGGTGAGGCAATGTGACCCACGCCGCTACGGTGCTTTGCAGGTCGAGGGTTCCGTAGGAGTTTTCGTCGAATGCCATACGGACCGTACCGGTCGGTGCGAGAACAGGATCTGAGCTGAGTCCGTTGAAGAGAAAGTTGTAGTCGGCTTCGGGGCGCGTGTGTACACCGAAACTGTGATCAGCGAACTTGCAAAGGACCACGAGGTTCTTGACGACACCCTGCGGTTCGATCGCGATGGGATTTCCTTGGGCCGTGGCAGGGACTGCATGGATCTTGCTGCGTCGGGCGGAAACCGCGTTTGCGCTGGGGCGAAGCCCACGGGTGAGTCTCAGGCTTGCGGGCGCTTTGCGCCGCGCGAGATGTTCGGTTGGTACGAGGTCACCGGATTCGCTCAGACTGGCGTAGGCGTACTTCTGCCCGTCGCGCACGATGACGTAGCCGTCTCGATCCTCATACCAGTGATAATACTTGTCACCAACGAACGTGAGTGACAGCTTGGTGCCGTCAGGTTGTGTGACTTCAATGGGCAGTGGGCTTGCCGGGCAGGCTGTTGTCCGTTTGGCTGTCGCAACGAACGAGAGAGTCAGGATGAATGCAACCATCCAAGCGAAAGACCGTAGCTGCAAGGCTACGATGGCTTTCGGTACCAACGTGTCCGATTGTTGATGGCGCTCTGCCAACTGCATGTGTCGACCCCCTCCTCATCACAGTCATGTTCACGAGCGTGAATGTTGCGAATTATAGCGGTCCAGATGCCCACGTGCAGGCATCGGTGAAATTCTCGCATTATCGTTCTTGCGGCGATTGCGTCGGCTGCGTTCGTTGGTGTTCGATAATACCGGCAGCGTCGCCCATGGAAGATGCTACGGGGCCGCGCGTCGTGCGGCCGTACCCTCCCCAATCGTTACAACGCATAAAGACGCGAGGATAGGACGGTGCCGATCGTGGCGCAGGCTGAAATGTCAGCTTGCTTTCGTGCCGGAAAACCAGAAGTCATTGGGCTGGGGCGAGTTAGAAACGTCCGAGCAGGGGGACAGCGGTCACCGCGATTCCACCGTCTCGCACGATGCTGAAGTCGGATGGTTCCGATACGTCTCGGTCCCAGTAGGAGGTCCCATAATGAAACTGCAACACGTCGGGATCAGGGTGCGGGTAGCGTTCAAAGTCGAGCGGTACGGTTTCCCGCGCGACGGGGACATGATGCAAGTGATCAAGCGGGGAATCGGGGATCGACGGGGGAAAATTGACGTTCCAGAATCCGGCGGCCGGCATCGGTTCGTCTTTGAGCATGGTCACCATATCTCGCGCCAGTTCTGCTGCGCGCTGCCAGTTGATCTCGGAATCGCGACGAACGGCGTGGGACAGCGCGATGGCTTTGAGTCCTAAAATGGTTCCCTCTCTTGCGCCGGCGACGGTACCGGAATAAAACGTATCAACGCCGGTGTTCGCGCCTCGATTGATACCGGACACGACGAGATCGAAGTCCATGCCGATGAGGACGCTGGCGGCGAGACGAACGCAGTCGGCGGGTGTTCCATTGACGGCGTGAACGAGTCCGAATTTCGGGTGATGAACCGTGTCCACCTGAATCGGACCGTGCAGGCTGATGGAGTGACCGCAAGCGGACCGTTCGGACGATGGCGCGACGACGTAGACGTCTCCCAAGGGCGCGACGGCGTCATATGCAGCTGCTATACCTGGTGCCGAAAACCCGTCGTCGTTTGTCAGTAGAATCTTCATCGTTGTGTTATCGGATGCCTTTCAGCTGTTCGTGTTTGCCCGCCGTTAGCACTTCATGACGACTGGCGGTCGCGGCGACTGGGAACTCTTCCCGGCAAGTGTGTTGGTCAACTGGCTCCCACTCCAACGGAATCGTATCGTAGGGGTATCGCTGACGTCCTCGGATGTGCCAAGCTATAGGGGGGAACGGCAAATGTCCACGGTCCGGCCAAACAGATAGGCAGTGACCCGTCGCAGTGGTACGTGCTGCGCTCCTCTTTCATCCATGTATGGACGGGGTCTTTACAGAGACTTCCTCCATGCGTGGGCAATTCTGTGGAAGCGTCTTATCGATGTGTGGAATCCATACCGGGTTGGGGGGAATGGATTGGTTTTTCCCGCGTGGTTGCATCGTCATTCCGCACGCCTTTCAGGCTGTGACACGGTAGATCGAGGCTGAGACGAGGCCAGATCGGTGTCGCGCCGGAACGCCACCAAGCGGGCCGACCAATGGGGACGGTCGCATGAGCCAGAGCATCATGAACGCCAGGAATCTCGAGAACGCTGCGCGCGATGACAAGCACCCGGTGATCCGACTCTCTGTCGGTCGTGGCACACCCGGGCAGAAGGTCTGGACGCTCCAGCATGCTGCCACCCTTGTCGGTGCCAAGCGTCCCGCCAACATCGTCCTGCACGCGCCCGGAATTGAAACGTCCCATTTTGTGATTCTGAACACCGGCCGTCAGATTCTCATTCGGGATTTGTTTACTTCGACGGGGACCTATGTGAACAACCAGCCGTTGCGGGGTGTTCGGTGCCTGCATACGGGCGATGTGATTCGCGTCGCGGATGCTGCGTTGGATGTCGAGATCGAGGGCGTGAACGTCGGTCCTGCGGGCGCGGTGGAAAAAGCCGTTGGATTCAGTCAGTCGTGGGGCGTTTGCATTGATGAAGATCAGTTGTCGTGGCGTCTCGATACACCGGTCGTGGTCATTGGCAGCCATGTTGATGCCCCGATTTGTTTGACGCATGAGAAGTTGTCGCTTCGCCATGCGGTGCTGTTTCCCGCGAATGGAAGCGTCGGCGTCTTTGATACTGGAAGTTCGCATGGCGTGTGGCTCAATGGTGAGCGGGTCAGTTTTGCATTGGTGGGTGAGCGTGATCGATTGCTGATTGGTCCGTTTACGCTTCGAATTGTGCATATCAAGCCGCACGATGTTTTTCCACCCTGGGATGCGGAGACGGGAGAGCGTCTGGTCGTCCGGCCGCCGTCGTCGCCGTTCGCGAAAGTGCAGTCAAATATTGAGCCGGTGCGGGAAGCACCACCCCCGCAGAACAATTGGGAGCAGCTGGCCCATGAGGTCTCGGGGAAGGATGCTGGATTTACTGAGGCGTTCGTGGTTTCCGAGGCGTCACCACCGGCGGGCG
>JBMYUM010000178.1:0-8318 GCA_049605375.1 Phycisphaerae bacterium
ATTTGATGTTTTCGAGTCGTTGCCTTCGACGGTTGGCGGTTGGGGCATGGGGCGTGCACGCGCTGCTTCTCCTGGCCATGACGCTTCCGTCGCTGATTGCGTATGCATGGTATGCCCAAATTGCCTGGGGAGACCGCTTTGTTGCGTCGCTTCTCCTGCCATGGCTGCTGTTGGGGTGCCTCGTCCTGGAGCGATGCAGTTCGTGGCGCACGTCCGATCACATTCGACGGACGGCAGCGTGGTTACCGTCCATCCTGGCTATCCTTGTGACGCTCGAGGGCCTCGGTTTTTCCCGTGCACAAGCCTTGGAGGCGGATCAGGCCTTTATCCAGTTTTATGCCAATGAAACCCGCGCGTTGGAGCGGACCGGCGCATACGAACTGGCTGAAAGGGGGTATGCGGGTATCGTCCAGCTCGATCCAACCTTCGGCGAAGCTTGGAAATCACTCGGTATGCTGGCTTTGGCGGCGGGAGAGATCGAAAATGCCGTTCCCAGGCTTGCCAAGGCTGTGGACATCCTGCCGCAAGACCACGAAGTACGAAGCGGATATGGTTCCGCCTTGCTTCAAGCGGGGCAATCCGAAGACGCGGTCAGGGCATTGGCGGTTGCGGTCGAGTTATCGCCCTCGTTCGCGCCCGCCTGGTTCAATTTAGGGGCTGCCTATCTACAGCTGAAAGATTGGCAACGATATGAGGAAGTTGTTGATAAGCTGCGGAAGCTCTCTCCACCGCTTGCATTGAGACTGGAATATTTAAAAGGTGGTGGTAATTGAGTGCTACGTTCGATCCGTTTGAATAATCCGGCTAAATCCTGTTGCCAATACTGACAAATAGGCAGTTACGCGGGTTTACGATGCTGCTGCCCTAGACACGAAAATTCTCCCAGCCTATAATTCGCGTCTCACTCTCGATGGCAGGGTTGTAACATCTTGTCATCTCCGGTGATACCTCTTGCTTGTCGTACGCGGTTGTTTCCGGTGCGCCATCTGCCGTCTCCCACGACGAATTCTTGAGAATTCGGCCAGGAGCTGCACAGGAGTGCGTAGGAGCTGGTCAATCGACTACAGCGGATATGTGCAGAGGTACTCTGGGGGACTTGCTTTGTGGCCGTTCTGGTCACGCTTGGGGCCGGTTTGAGGTGGGTTTGGGTGCTCTTCGGGCGTTGTACATAGTGAATCTCGGGTTGTTTCGGATCGGCACAAATGGTTGCTGAATGGAACCGGAAACGATCACCGGGAATAAGCGCCGGGAACGGGCACTGGTTTCGAGGGCTGTGTCCGGCGTGACGCCGTGTGTCGGCTGGCTGGATGATAGCCAGTTGCATGTGTCCAATGGGGGAGGGCTCACGCAAAGAACAGTACCAGTGCGTACGACGAGTGCACAGTGCTTACGCCGAGTGCACTGGGAGCAATGAGAACTTAGTTCAGACGCTAAGAGGCTCAAAGATCGACTTCGGGGTTACGGTCGAACATCGAAATAGAGTAAGTGACGCTTTTGGCGAAGATCGTTCGAGCAGTCGTAGTTGACGCAGCTGCAGTATCTTTGGTCCGGTATGATTGGTGCCGGCCTGCGTTTTTCGGACGAGCAATGGCTGAAAGTTTTATTGTTGAGTTTACACGGGATCGCTAAACTAGGAATCCTGGAAGATCAGCGGGCCGATTGTAGAGGCCATGTTCTGGCAGGATGGCGAAAAGGGGACAAAGCAAATGAAGCGTGCTTTCCAGCAAATTGTTGTACTGGGTTTGATCTGTGGGGTCATTCCCAGCGTCGCGATGGCGCAGGGCGTTGTTTCGATGGAAGTGGTCTCGATCAATGGCGATACGAGTGGTCTTCCCTCGGCTGACGTTGAAGCCTCGGTAGGCGATATTGTTGAAATCGAAGTTTATCTCGAAGGCTTCTCACCAGACATTCTTGGTGGCTATCAGATCGTCGTAAACACGGGCGACGGTGGTGGTGTACCGCTTGAGCCGGCACAGACGGCTTGTGCTTCGAACACCGACTGTCCGAATTCGGCACAGTGTGGCAATGATGGTTTCTGCGCTTGCGTTGAAGCTTTCCAGATTGATGACTCACGTTCTGATTGGGTCTTCTTCAACCGCGTGACGATTGACAGTGGTTCGTGCTCATCGGCGGATACCGTTGCCTTTGGTAGCCTCATTTTCGGTGCCGGCGTGATCGACTCCGGTGCTACGTTCTACCTGGGTAGCTTCAGCCTGCAGATTCCGGAAGGTGCCGGTGGCACCTACACGCTGGCCTTCGACCTTGACGAAGCGCTGCCGACGACCCTTCTTGATTCGGTTGGTTCAGCTCTTGGTGTCGATGCATCGGCAACCCTGAGCATCAGCACCGGTGACGTGCCGACCTGCACCAACGACATCGTCGTTTCGGAGCCGGCAAACTGTGAAGTTGATGCTTCGCAGCCGCACGATGTTGATGATGCCAACGCAACTGTTGGTCTGCAGACCTACCGCATCACGATCAATGACGGTTGCGAGCCGACCTTAGGTGAATTCACCGTGACCCAGCTTCCGTTCAGCATCCTGAACCCGTTCCCGCCGACCATTGACAGCATCACGCTTGTTGAAGGCAGCACGTATGACTTCGCTCTGAGTGGAATCATCAACACGGGTCTCTACACGTGCATCGGTCTGATTTCGAACCCGGCTGAGCGTACCTGCATCGGTTATCTTCCTGGTGACGTCAACAAGAGTGCCGTCGCTGATGGTGAAGACATCCGTGCTTGGATCGACGCCATCGAAGGCACCGAACCGCGTCCGGCTTGGGCGACTGACCTGAACCGGGATGGTGAAACCGGTCCGGAAGACCTGTTGCGTGAACTCGATCTTCTCAACGGTGCTGCCGCGTTTGACGTGTGGTTCGATGAGTCGATCAACTTCGGCTGCGACAGCGAGTAAGTCCTCTCGTCGGATTGATGTCGATCACCTGGTCGACCTGGTCTGACGCTCGCGGTTCGCCAGTTTAATCTATCCCGACTAGCGTGGGTGCCTTTTACGGCTGCCCACGCTTTTTTTATGCGCCGAATTCACGGCCTTTGTGGATCGCTACGTTGAGTAGGGCATGCCAGACGTTTGACGCTTGTTCAACACCCATCTAGCATGAGATTGCATCGACACGTTTTGAATTCGAAAGCCGGAGGAGCAGAATCGATGATGATCTCAGAACCGATGAACCAGAAGCTGAACGAGCAGATTGCCAAGGAATTCAGCGCTTCGCACAAATACCTTGCCATGGCCTGCGATCTTGACGACAAGGGGCTCAAGATCCTGTCGAAGTTTTTTGCTCGTCAGTGCGACGAAGAACGCGAGCACGCCCTCAAGTTGCTTCATTACGTATTAGAAGTCGGAGGGACTGTCGAACTCCAGGGCGTGGTCAAGCCGCCACAGACGTTTTCAACTGTTGAGGAGATCGTCCAGGCGGCACTGGCTAGCGAAATTGAGATCACAAAGTCGATCAATGACATCGTTGCCCTCGCAGAGACGGAAAAAGACTACGCATCGAGGAGTTTCCTCGGCTGGTTTGTTGACGAGCAGGTTGAAGAGGTGGCCACGATGCGCGATCTGGTTCAACTGGTGCAACTTGCCAAGGGCGACATGCTTCAGGTTGAGGCACGTGTTCGCCATGAGATGATGGACGAAGCTAAGAAGCACGGCCACGACTAATTTCCCTCCGGGAAGCGGTGCAGTCGGTCGACGGAGTTGCGGACCTATGGTTGATCTACGAAGCGATACCATCACGCATCCCACATCTGCCATGAGGGATGCAATGATGGAGGCCGAACTCGGAGACGACGTGCTCAGCGACGATCCGACTGTCATCCGTCTTCAGGAAAAGGTGGCGAAGCTTCTTGGCAAAGAAGCGTCTCTGTTTGTGCCGTCTGGAACGATGAGCAATCAGCTCGGTATTCGAGCGCAGGTAGAGGCGGGTGATGAGATCATCGCGCACGAAGACAGCCATATTATCCACTATGAGGGTGGGGCGCCGGCCGCGCTCTCCGGATGCTCGATTCAGGTGTTGCGTGGTGATCACGGTTTCTTTGATGCCGATCAGGTCGATCAGGCGATTCGCCCTGTTGAGTGCCATTTCGCGCAAAGTCGAATGCTCGTGCTCGAAAACACGTGTAACCGCGGCGGTGGTTCAATCTGGCCGATGCCCAGGCTCGAGGCGGTGACTGCTGCAGCGCGAAAGCACGGGTTGCGCACGCACCTCGACGGCGCCCGCCTCTTCAATGCCAGCGTGGCCTCCGGGGTAACGCTGGAAGCCTACGCATCTCATTTCGATACCGTTTCCGTCTGCTTCTCAAAAGGCCTGGGGGCGCCCGTCGGGTCCGCGCTTGTCGGTGATCGTGAAACGGTTGCCCGGGCGCATCGCTTTCGAAAGATGTTCGGGGGAGCGATGCGGCAGTCGGGTCTCCTTGCCGCTGCTGCCATTCACGCGCTTGACCACCACATGACCCGGCTCGCTGACGATCACAGCAATGCCCGACGACTGGCACTTGCGTTGGCCGACATGAGTGCTGTTGGTCTGGACCCCGAGACGGTGCAGACCAATATAGTGTTCTTCGACGTCTTGCCATCCTGGGGCACCGCGACTGAACTTGCTGCAAGATTGGAAGAAGCAGGCGTCCGCATGATGGCACTGGGGCCGCAACGACTGCGGGCAGTTACTCATCTGGATGTGAGCGAGGCGGATATCGATCGTGCCATAGAGCAGTGCCGGAAGATCCTCAATTAGTCCGCAATGAAGTCCCGTAGCCGCTCCTGGAGCGGCATTTCCCGCGTGAGAATTCGGGTTCCAGTCTTCGCTGCGCCAATCGGCAGCATCCCATGGCCGATTTCGCGATTTGCTGTTACATTTCACGGAATGCATTGGTAGGTTCACGCTCACCTCGAAGGAGTCATCTCATGACACAGGCACTTGTTGAAAGTACTGCACCCCTGAAAATCGAAGACAAGCAAATGCTCATCGGCGGTGAGTGGATGCCCAGCGCCAGCGGTAAGACGTTTGAGACGCTTAACCCCGCAACTGGCGAACCGATTTGCCGAATCGCGGAAGGGGATGCCGAGGATGTGAACCGAGCCGTCGAAGCCGCCCGCAAGGCGTTCGATTCGAGCTCCTGGCGAAGGATGGATGCTTCGGCACGCGGTCGACTCATTTATAAACTCGCCGACCTTATCGAACAGAATGCGGATGAGTTGGCCACACTCGAATCCATGGACAACGGCAAGCCGGTCAGGGATTCACGCGCGATCGATATTCCGGCCGTCGTCGACGTCTATCGTTATTATGCCGGATGGGCTGACAAGGTTCATGGAAAGGTCTGTTCGCCGAACGGTCCTTACCATGGTTACACCGTGCACGAACCAGTGGGCGTTGTTGGCCAGATCATTCCGTGGAACTTCCCCGCATTGATGCAGGCATGGAAATGGGGTCCTGCTTTGGCTATGGGCTGCACGGTTGTTCTCAAGCCCGCTGAGCAAACACCGTTGACGGCCATCCGTATCGGTGAACTTGCGATGGAAGCCGGCTTCCCGCCAGGTGTCATTAACATCGTTCCCGGGTTCGGACCGACTGCTGGTGCCGCGATCGTAAAGCATCCGAATGTAGACAAGATTGCGTTTACCGGAAGCACTGAAGTCGGCAAGGCCATTCTCAACGAAGCGGGGGCCGTGAATCTGAAAAGGGTAACGCTTGAGCTCGGCGGAAAGAGCCCGAACATTATCTTTGCAGACGCTGATGTGAAGACTGCTGCAAAGCACGCGTACTTCGGCCTGTTCTTCAACATGGGGCAGTGTTGCTGTGCAGGATCACGCTTGTTTGTGGAAGACAAGATCCATGACCAAGTGCTTGATACGCTTTCCGGTATGGCCGAGCGTGCGACGTTGGGCGACCCGTTGGATCAGAAGACAACCCAGGGGCCGCAGGTTTCACAGGATCAGCTCGATACCATCATGCGGTACATCGAATCTGGAAAGAACGATGGTGCAGAGTGCGTGACCGGTGGTCAGCGTCTGGATCGTGCAGGCTACTTCGTGCAACCGACCATCTTCGACCGTGTCACGGACGATATGCAGATTGCTAAGGAAGAGATCTTTGGTCCGGTGCTTTCCATCCTGAAATTCAGTGACATGGAAGAGGTGATCGATCGTGGCAATCAGTCGATGTACGGTTTGGCGGCTGCCGTATGGACGCGCGACGTCGGCAAGGCGAATCGTGTGGCGTCGGAACTCCGGGCTGGAACGGTCTGGGTCAATTGCTACAACGTCTTTGATGTGCGCACGCCGTTTGGCGGCTACAAGATGAGCGGTATCGGCCGTGAACTTGGCGAATATGCACTCAATAACTACACGGAAGTGAAGACGGTGATCACCAAGCTAGACGGTTAGTCGTCGCTCATGTCATGATGGCGTTCGCGCCATCGAGAAAGGGACACAGGGTTTGAAGCGTACGTATGACGTTGTGATCGTGGGCGGTGGAGCGGTTGGATTGTCCATCGCGCTCCGCCTTGCCAGAGCGAAACTCGACGTCGTCGTTCTTGAAAAGGGGCCTGTTGGCCGAGAGGCATCCTGGGCAGGGGCCGGCTTGCTCAGCCCTCTTGATGCCGTCGCCTCGTCGCCTGCCGGTCTGTTTCATGACCACAGCCTCATCATGTTTGAGGAATTCTGCGCGCGGTTACAGGAAGACTCAGGGATTGATCCAGAGTTCAACCGGTGCGGCGAGATTCACCTGCTGTCCGATGAAGAGGAGCTGGAACAGGCACGTCAATTGATCCGTGACAGGGACCATTGGTTTCCCGGTTCGTCCGATCCAGCATTTGAATGGGTGGAGTCAAGTCAGATTCACCGGTTGGATCCTCGGATCGAATGGGGTGGCATCGGTGCATTCTTCAGTCGCTTCTCGGCGCAATGTCGAACGACTCGATTCATGGCGGCCCTGGCTGCCAGTTGTCGACGCGCCGGTGCTACATTGATCGAAGGCTGCATGGTTGAGTCCTTGATCGGTGACGAGCCGGGCCTGATTGACAACCATGTCATCCAGGGCGTTCGAACTCCGATCGGTGAATTTTCTGCCGAGCATGTGATTGTCGCTGCCGGTGCGTGGTCGAGCGAGTTCTCGCCACGTCTTGCGAGCGTGACGCCGGTGCGTCCGGTTCGTGGTCAGATGATCCTCTTGCAGTCGCAGCCGGGCTGGCTTCAGGTGGCGGTCAGCCATCGACACAAATACCTGGTTCCGCGGCGAGATGGTCGCATTCTGCTCGGCGCAACCCTGGAAGCACAAGCGGGCTTCACCAAGCGTGTCACGCCGAGAGGGATGGCTGAATTGATCGATGCCGCCAGCGCCATGTGCCCAACGATCAATGGCCTGGCGGTTGAGTCGAACTGGTCGGGCTTGAGGCCGGGAACGCCTGACGGCTTGCCTCACATTGGTCGGCTGGGCACCGGACTTATTGTCGCAACAGGGCATTACCGAACGGGGCTGACGCTCGCACCGGCGACTGCGGAAGCTGTCGAGGCTCTCCTGGAAAGTCGTACGCTTCCTGTCCCATTGGATTTCTGTCGCCCCGGACGCGGGCCGCAATTGGTGTCGCCGTCTGCTGGGTGATCACATTCGGCGACGCAATGCCGGCTTGCCACAGTCCGATTTTCGGCCTATGTTAGGTGGTCGGTTTACCTCGGAGGCTCGACCCGAATGGACTCGGTCGTTTGCGGAATTGATCCAGGATTGGGAACCACTGGCTATGCGGTGGTGAAGGGGGCCGGTGTCGCTTTCGAGCTCCTTGACGCGGGCGTCTGTCGATTCCCACCGAAAGATCCGCTCCCCGATCGATTGAACGCGCTCTTTCACGATGTCAGTGAGATCCTCCGTGAATTTCGTCCAGTTCTCGTCGCTGTTGAATCGCTGTATTCCCACTATCGACATCCGCAAACAGCCATTTTGATGGGGCATGCCCGCGGTGTCGTTCTGTTATCTGCCGCACAATGCGGAGCGGTTGTTGAGAGTTACGCTGCTACTCGTGTCAAGCGATTGTTGACAGGCAAGGGCCGTGCATCGAAAGAGCAGGTTCAGCGTGCCGTTCAAACGACGCTGGGCCTGGCGGAACCGCCAGAGCCGCACGATGTGGCAGATGCGGTTGCGATTGCACTCTGCGGTCTGGATGATCTGCACGCGCGTCAGACGACAGGAAGTATGTCATGATCGTTCGAATCCGTGGTACGCTTTCCGAGGTCGGCGACGACGCCATCATTCTCGATCGCGATGGGCTCGGCTATGAAATCCTGGTCCCTCGCTTTGCCCTGCAA
>JBMYUM010000179.1:0-8280 GCA_049605375.1 Phycisphaerae bacterium
CGCTCTACCTGAACGACCGACGCGACATGCCGCGACACGCTTTCTGCTCATGGCCCGGATGGACGATTGGAAGGGTATCGATGATCTACTGGCTGCTTGTGTTCGCGTCAAAGAAGATGGGAACGACTTCCATGTCACCTTGGCCGGCCCGCCTGGAACAGCAGGCGACAACACGACGTTACCGAAGAAGATCGACTCGATGGGACTTACCAATCATGTGCGGTATGTCGGTTCTGTGCATGGCGAAGATAAGGCAGCACTCTTGCTGAACAGCGACGTCTATCTTCAGCCCAGCCACCATGAGGGTATGCCGATGGCCATCCTGGAAGCGATGGCGCACGGGTTGCCTGTTCTTGCTACGCGCGTCGGGGCTGTGCCGGAAGTTGTCATGGAAGGCACGACCGGATGGCTTGTACCGGCACATCATCCCGCCGCACTGGCGGACGCCATGAAACGTGCAACAGAATTGCCAACACTCTGCCGCGCGATGGGCACGTCGGCTTACAAACTGGCCCGCACGCGCTTTGGCATCGATCGATTCTATGACGACCTGCGAAAGCTCTATCGCTCGTTGGGTAATTCGGGGAACATGAGAGCGACGGATGGTCGTCGGGACCATGGTGACGACCTTGATTCACGCAGGCCGCTTGAGCGATCGGGCGTGGGGTAGGGTTGGTTCGGGATATGGGATCCTGCTTTGCATGCTTACGTCCACCTTCGGTGGTCGGTAAGCATGGTACGCGAAGACATTTCGTTATTCGACATACATGCCCGCGCCTCATCGCTTCACGATTCGGACTTGGGCATGGCACCCGACTTGCACGTTTCGAGCATGGGACCCAGTCGACGAGTTAATCATGTTGCCGACGGCCTATACAGTAATTTCGTTTCTCATCTATGCCCTACCCGTTCCATGCTTAGTGGCCGGCCTTTGGCTTTTGTGGCGGTGTTGGCATAAGCCTCGGCATGATTCACAGCAGTGCATCCAATGCGGTTACAGCCTCCAAGGGTTGCAGAGTCTCCGCTGCCCTGAATGCGGAACGGAAATCGCACAACAAAGGATCAAGCAACGCCACTTTCCATTCTTGCAGTCGGTCGGGCTGGTTGCGGGTTTGACTCTAGCTGGCGCTGGTCTTTCTCTCGGTTCCGTGATGATCAAGAGCGTGGCCCGAGACTGGTATCGCGCCAAACCTGCGACCTGGGTCATCGCTGAATGGGCAGGTGACGATCGAGAAGTATCGACCAAGGCATGGCGTGAGCTGATGCGTCGGGACAAAGCCAAGCAGTTGGATAGTGATGATCTTGATGCCTTGATCGAAGCCTCTCGTCGCGAGTTGTCGACATCGTGGTCATTCCTGCCGCAGGCTCATTACTATCTCGGTCGATGCATGCGTGAGGGGCGGCTCAACGATCGCCAGACCAAAGCCCTTTCCGAGCAGGCGGTTCAGATTCGCGCCTTTGTGCGTGACGGTACGGAGGATGCGTCAGCACCTGAGGTGTGTGTCTCGGCCTTTTGTTTGCTTTCGAAGGTTCACTTCCTGGCTGAGGTTGTTGTCGACGAGATTAACGAGTTTCCTGCTGAGCCCGCCATGCGTGCGCATGTTGGCCCGCCACCATTGCTGGCCCGCGAGTTTTGCGGTGCGATTCCAGCCGGCCATGTGGGTGAGGATCACGTGCCTGTTGTGGTTCGGGTTACGGTGACGGGTTCCAACGACCTGCCACCGTTCAAGTCGGTGATTTTTCACCAATGGGAGGAGACGTTGACGGCGACCCGTGCGTCGCCGTGAACATCGCCATGCGTTCAGGATGAGGCGGGATTTATGGTCGGCAGTTGCGGAAGCGTTCCTTCCGCCGCGGCTTCATCCGCGGTCGGCGTTGCTGATTCGGCCTGTCCGGCTTCGGAGGCCAGCACTTCTTCCCCATCGGCATCGTTGATGTGATCCGACTGTTCCGCTACTTTTCGATAGCCTAGATAGCGGATGATTTCGAAGACTTCGGACCAGCTGGGAAACGGTCGATCGTTAACGCGTTTGTACTCGTCGATGGCGTTGACGAATTCCCACAGTTCGCCGGTGATTTCGCCTTCTTCGGCGGCGCGTCGAACTTCTGCGCGACGGCGTCCCGGTCCACGTCTGCGATCCATGCCTGACCGTCGGTCAATAGCGGCGCGTCGATCCCCACTGCGTCTTTCCACCGTGGCTTCCGCTCCGCTACGTCGATCGGTACCGGCCCGCTTTTCCTTGGTTGTCTGGGTTTCATTGGACATGGCAAGTAGATCGGCGTAAGGCCGGGGGCGCTTAATCCGGAATCACCCGCAAGTCCACGATAACATCAAGCGTGATAATAAGTTAGCCAGACGCCCGGAAGCTGTCGTGAAGGATGCTGGCTATCGGTCGTGCGTGTTGATCATGGTCCGATCTGTTTCGGACAGGCCCGAGAATTCGGGGTGGTTGCCGTCATCGATTGGAGCGTGCTGGCGGGTGGCTGCTACTCGTCGTCAAAGCTGTCGAACTCTTCCTCGTCGCCATCGGGATCATCGAACTCTTCTTCTTCGTCGTCGTCATCGTCATCATCGTCCGGGAAGTATTCGTCGCCATCGTCGTCATCATCGTCGCCGTCATCGTAGGGATCGTAGAAGTCGTCATCTTCCTCTTCGTCATCCCATTCAGCGACCATGGCCCCGCTGTCGTCCAAGCCAGGTTCACTCTCATCGGTCAGCCCAGCCTCTTCGGTCAGCCCGGCATCCTCATCTTCGGAGGCGAAGCCAAATGCCAGCGAGAGAGCGGATTCCCCTGCAAACAAAGGGGTTTGCGGATCATGTGCAGTTTCGCTCGCGGCAAGATCACCCGGCAAGACCGACTCGTCTTCCCAGGTGGACGACGTAGGAGAAGAGCCTTTCAACTCCTGCTCCGCCATGACGATTGCTTCATTGTTGTGAAACATACTGAACCCTGCTACTTGCCATACTCTGCTTGCTTCGATGCGACGGTCGACAGACTCACTGGTGCGAACGTTGTTGCGATCGACCTGAAGCCGTTGTGTCTGCACCTAACCGTCATCCGATGGTGTACCGGATGACGACCCTCTCACGAACTCTTCTTACCGAACTGCAGAATTTGGATCAAGACAAAATTTTCATTCCGCGTTCGGCCGGATCGACGAAAATTCGAGCGGAGTTTACGGCCCATTTTTTGGTCGTCAAGCGCCTGGTGGCGTGCATGTTCGGCAACTTTTCTCAACGGAGAATTCGGCCCTCGACAAGTGGCTTGCGGGGCTTCAGACTACGGAGAAGTACATGGTGATCCGATTGGTGGAATACCGCGTTGACCCAGTGGAGGAATCGCTGTCATGACATCTGAAAACCCGAACCCGACACCGCAAGGTGGTACGCCGCCGCAGGCGCCACACGGGGATGCGGCATCGCGTCTGGCCTCACCTGGTTCGACGGGAGAGGCCGAGGGCGTGGAGCGTGAGCTGTGGTCCGGTCGCACCAGTTGGAAGCACTACTTTTTTCGATTTGTCATCGTGTTCCTCGCGGCCGTTTTGATCATTGCGGGCGTTTTCTGGTATCGGGGGCAGAGTGAGTGGCTGACGTTGTGGCGGTCGTTCCTGGTGGTGATCATCGGCGTGGGTATCGTGAAGCTATTCGTGTTGATGGGGCCCTTCCTGGATATTTTCGGGAATCGGTATCGCCTGACGACACAGCGTCTGTTTGTCGAACGGGGTATTTTGCGACAGACCATCGATCAGGTTGAGCTGATCCGTGTCGACGATGTGCGCATTGAGAAGTCGCTGATCAATCGAATGTTCGGACTTGGAACAGTGATCGTGCTTTCAACCGACGCCACGGACAACACCCTGCGCCTGGAAGGGGTTGCGGGCCCGGAAGGCATTGCGGAGTCGATTCGCACCAACATGAAGGAAGCAAGGAAGAAGTCGCTGTTTATGGAATCGCTGTAGGGCGTTCCGGGATGGGCGTGTCGCTATCCCAGGGCTCGCGCCCTGGGCTACTTTCGGTCGCCCACCTTCGGCGGGCTTAAGAACGGTACGTCAGCATCATCGCTATGTTGAAGCATGCTTGGATCGGAGATCTCACGCACACCATATGGTGAAACGATGGACAAGCGTCGGGCCAGGGCCCGACCTACCGGCCGCTTGGTGCATTCGTAACATGCTTGGATCGGAGATCCAAGCATGGCGTTCAATGAGATAGGGATATGGCATTGGTTCGGGACATGCATGCCCGCGCCTCATCGTTGCACGATTCGGACTTGGGCATGGCACCGAAATTCGGATGCGTGTGTCGCCCGCCATTCGGCGGGCTTTGTAGTCTATGGACATCCCTTTCCCAGGGCTCGCGCCCTGGGCTACTTTCGGTCGCCCACCTTCGGTGGGCTTACGAGCGGGACGATGGCACCAGAGTTTTGGAATTGCATGCTTACGACCACCTTCGGTGGTCTGTAAGCATGGCACCTGGCGCGGTAGATGGTCGGAAGAAATCCCCGCTCTTCCCGCAACTACCGGCTTGACGGCGGCTCGCTCATCGAGGGATTACGATGCGGCTCGCTCATCGATGGACTACGATGCCGTTTTTGGTTCGCTGGTGCTTCCTTTGAAGATAGAGCGAATAAATCCGTACAGTGCGGGGATGAACAGCACGCCTACGAAGGTGGCGAGCACCATACCACCAAAGACGGCGGTTCCGATGGCGAGCCTGCTGCTGGCCCCTGCTCCGGTGGCTATGAGCAGTGGTGCCGTTCCCAGCACGAAGGAAAGCGCCGTCATGAGAATTGGTCGGAAACGCAATTTGGAAGCATCGACCGTTGACTCGTGTACGTTCTTTCCATCCTTGCGCAGCTGTTCGGCAAATTCGACGATGAGGATCGCGTTCTTGCAGACAAGTGCAACGAGCAATACGAGTCCGATTTGCGTGTAGACGTTGTTATCCATACCACGGACAAGCGTGGCCGCGAGCGCACCAACCACACCGATCGGAATAGTCGCCATGATCGTAAAGGGGAGGATCCAGCTTTCATATTGCGCGGCCAGGAAGAGGTATACAAAAACGAGTGACAGGGCGAAGACGAGCACGATGACGTTTCCTGCCTGCCGTTCCTGGAATGCGGTTCCCGTCCACTCATAACCGAAGCCGTTGGGCATGGTTTGTTCGGCGAGGGTATCCATGGTCGCCAAGGCTTCACCCGAGCTTCGTCCGGCAATGGGGGAACCGGTAATGGACGCCGCAGCGTACATGTTGTATCGGAAGACGGTCGACGCGCCGACCTGTTCACGAAGGCTGGCTACACTGCGCAGCGGCAAGGTATTGCCTTCTCTGTCGCGCACCTTCAGCCTCAAAATGTCGTCAGGGTCGGATCGGAAGGGGGCTTCCGCCTGCACGCGGACCTGGTAGGTTCGGCCGAACATGTTGAAGTCGTTGACGTAGGCCGAGCCGAGGTTGGCGCTCAGCGTCGAGAAGATGGTATCGAGAGAAACGCCCAGCCGTTGTGCCTTCAGTCGATCAATGTCGAGGTATATCTGCGGCGTTCGCGTACTGAAACTTGTGAAGGGACTATCAATGATGCCGGATTGGGCCGCGGCGGCGACCAGGTCTTGTGAGATGTCCTCGAGCACATCCAGCCCGACGCCTTCACGATCCTGCAATCGCAAGTCGAATCCGCCTGACTGTCCAAGACCCATGATGGGTGGCGGAAGGAAGGGGAAGATCATGGCTTCCGGGATCTGGTAGAGGCGTTGCCCGAGTCTGGCCACGATGGCATCCACCGATTGATCGGGCGATTTTCGTTCGGACCAGTCATCGAGAATTGCGACGCAGCTTCCGGTGCTTGATTCGACGGCACCGGTCAGCAATGAGTTACCGCCCAAGGTAACGACGCCGGCGACGCCCTCCGTGTTGAGGATCTCATCCTCGACCTTGGTGAGGACTTTCGCCGTTCTGGCGATTTTGGCGGCCGGCGGCAGGCTTACGTTCACAAAGAAGTACTTCTGGTCTTCCAGCGGCACAAAGCCGGTCGGGATGATTTGAAACAGGTATCCTGTGAGGAAGAGGGTGCCACCAAATGCCAATACCGTGATGAATGAGAGTCGCAGCAGTTTGCTCACGGTCCAACCGTAGAGGGTGGTGCTGGCGTCGATCGCGTTGTTGAGAATTCGGAACGGCAGGATCTGTTTTCCGCTGCTCTTTCGCAGCAAGAGTGCACAGAGTGCGGGACTGAGCGTCAATGCATTCACGCTGGAGAGAACTGTCGCAACCGAGAGAGTTACACCGAACTGACGGTAGAGCTGGCCGGTGATTCCGGGCAGTACGGCGGTCGGAACGAACACGGCCAGGAGAACCAGTGTGGTTGCGATGACCGGGCCGGTGATTTCAAGCATTGATTCACGTGCGGCATCGCGTGCACTCATTCCTTTCTCTTCGATCAATCGTGTGGTGTTCTCGACGACGACGATGGCGTCGTCGACGACGATACCGATGGCAAGGACCAATCCAAAGAGTGTCAGCATGTTGAGGCCGAAGCCCATCGCGAGAAGCAGTGCGAGGGCCCCGATAATGGAGACGGGGATGGCGATACCGGGAACGAGTGTTGCTCGGAAGTCCTGCAGGAAGAAGTAAACGGTCAGCACCACGAGGATCGAGGCGATGATAAGGGTGGTGATCACCTCTTCCAGTGATGCGGTGACGAAGTCGGTGAAGTCATAGAACACGGGCGCAGCGAAACCTTCGGGATAGCTTGCCGAGAGTTCCTCGAGTGCGGCCCGGACACCTTGGGCAACGTCGAGCGCGTTCGATCCGGGGAGTTGGTAGATTCCAACGATCGGTGCGGGTTGGCCATTGTATCGTCCGAATGCGTCGTAGGATTCCGCACCAAGTTCGACGCGCGCGACGTCTTTCAACAGCACGACCCGTTGCTCACTGCCGACCTTGAGCACGGTGTTCTCAAATTCCTCAGCTGTCTGCAGACGGCCCTTAGTGGTAATGGTGATCTGGAAACCACTCTCATCGGGGTTGGGGGCCTGTCCGATTTTTCCTGCTGCAACCTGGACGTTCTGAGACGCCAGTGCTGAGACGAGTTCGGCCGTCGTCAGGTCACGTGCTGCGAGTTTTTCCGGATCGATCCAGACGCGCATTGCGTATTGCTGGGTATCGAAAACCTGGACGGAGCCAACTCCGGGAACGCGGGCGATACGATCGACGAGATAAATACGCGTGTAGTTGCTGAGGAAGATCTGATCGAACCGCTGATCGGGTGAGTGCGGCGCAATCAGCATGAGGAGGCTGGGCGACTGCTTCGAGGTTGTAATACCCTGGCGGCGGACTTCTTCCGGAAGTCGGGGCTCGGCAACGGAGACCATGTTCTGTACACGGACGGACGCAAGGTCGAGGTCGGTTCCGAGTTCGAAGGAAATCGTCAGCTTGTAGGACCCGTCATCGGAACTGATGGACGACATGTAGATCATGCCTTCCGTACCGTTGACTTCCTGTTCGAGTGGGGCCGCCACCGTTTCCGCGATGGTCTTGGCATCTGCTCCCGGATAGGTGGCGCTTACCTGCACCGTCGGCGGTGCAATTTCGGGATACTGCTCAACGGCCAACTGCGTGGCCGACAGTGCCCCAATGAGAACCATGACGATGGCCAGTACGCCGGCGAAGACCGGGCGATCAATGAAGAAATGTGACAGCATTGCTATTCGCCCTCACCGGTTGCGTTCAGGTTGCCCTCCGCTGATTGCGGGTTCGTCTCGGTCGTTTCCGGTTTCGGCATATCGGGTGTGAATGATTTGGCGTTTACTGGAGCGCCGGGTCGAGCCTTTTGAATACCGCGCACGATATAGGTCTGGTCGCTGCTCAGGCCTTCCAAGACAAGAATGGTGCCATCGTCCTGGCGGTCACCGAGCTTGATCGGTGTTCTTTGGGCGAGGTTTTTTTCGTCGATGGTCATGACGAATTTCCCTTCGAGCCCTGTACCGACTGCTTCTTCGTAGATCAGGACCGCGTTTTCTCGTACTGCCCAGGGAATGCGAACACGTGCGAACAGTCCGGGGTAGAGTTTCTTGGTGGGATTTGGGAGTTCTGCGCGAACCTTCAGCGTACCGGTGGTGGCGTCGAGGTTGTTGTCGACGAAATCAACCATGCCGGGGTGCGGGAAATCTTTTTCGTCGGCGAGGGCGACTGCGATTTCCGGCCGATCTTCGTCGTTCTTGTCGACTTCACCATTTCTACCCTGACCGAGGTATCTGAGTGCGATGGCTTCGCTGACATCG
>JBMYUM010000180.1:0-8279 GCA_049605375.1 Phycisphaerae bacterium
GCGTTGCCAGTGCACTTTTGTTCGCAGCCTCTGGATGCCGCGTTTCATGAGCTTGACGGGGTGGGGTGCGTGGCATCGACGTATATCTGTGTCGGCCGGAACCAGATTCAGCAGGTCCCCGTCGGCTGTGTGTTCATCGGCGTGATCACAGATGACGGTGGCATCCCATCCCATATCTGAGAGGTGGCGTACGAATCCCAGGGTGCGGTGGGTTCCGCTCCGGTTGATCGGAGGGAATGCCGCGGCAATGCAGAGCCAGCGATTTCGTGTGCTCTTCTGGCTGTCGTCAGGCGTCACGTTCATGGGCTGGCTGGTTTCCTACGTTGACACTGAGAGGTATTCAGCTGTTTGAACGGCGAATCGCTCTTTGTTCCGCATGCGTTGCCAGGTTCCTACCAGATAGCCTGTGGTGTGCGTGACCTGGATGACCCAAAGGATGGCCATTGTCAGCGGGTACGCGTGTACCGTTTGGGTCTTGTTGACAATTCTCCAGGCGCGGGGGTGAAAGGCATAAACGTAGAAGTAGGCGAAGATGACCGCCGCAAACGGGAATGCCCATGGGTTCGAGATCCCGAGCAGCAGGCTTGCGAAGAGCAGGAGGAAGTTGCGAATGTTGTAGCGGAAGTTCTCGGCGCCCATCTGCGTCTGGCCGCGTCCGGTGCCGTAGTTGTAGAACTGTTTGGATAATCCCCGCCATGTTTTGCGTGGTCGCCAGTCAACGACGGCGTCGCGGCAGAAGAGCTGTTTGACGCCCATGGCTCTGATCTTCTTGTCCCAGAGCGTGTCTTCGGAGTAACGAATCCACTCTGGCCAACCTCCGGCTCTTTCCCAAAGTGACTTTCGATAGGCGAGTGATCGTGCGGACGGGTTGAATGAACCGGGATCGATGGGTTCGAGGTATCCGCGCATCGTGGTCGATGCAATGATCTGCTCGAACAGGTTCCGTGGTGTGACCCGGTAGGTTCCTGCGATGAATTCTACGTCGGGGTCGGCTGCTGCCTGTCGAATTTCGCGAATCCAGTTGGTGGATGCGACACATCCGCCATCGGTTGTTGCGATCCACTCATGACTCGCGTGGCGGGTTCCGATGTTGCGGCCTTCTGCGATGTTGGCGCCGGGCGCGTCGATGACGCGGAGTGATTTCAATCGTTCCGCCATCTTCAAGACCATTTCGCGGGTTCCGTCCGTTGAGCCGCCGTCGACAAGGATGATCTCATCGGGGGGATCATTCTGGGCGACCATGGCGTTCAACGTTGTGGCGCAACCAGTCTTGTCATTGAAAACCGTGATGACAACGGAGATCGGCTGGTACGTTGTTTCTTGGGTTTCGGTATCTTGGGTTTCGTTGTTGGTCGGCATCAGGTTTATCCCGTTGAAACGGCGTTGCGTTTTGTCATGACGTTGATGATCGGTCGAATGGTGCGGTATACAAATGCCGCCAGTTCCCATCCGACATGACGGAAGGGGTAGATCGAACCGAGGTGTTCTCGACAGGGGACGGTCGCTGCCCAGAGGTAGCGATGCCTGAAGAGCCAGCCCGGGGTTGTCAGCCAAGTGGTCAGAACGTGCCGGGCTGCGTGTGCGGCGGCATCGGGTGCATCACGCAATACGAGGCGATCCTGCCATTTGATTGGCGATTGCTTCAGCTGATCGATCAGTGTTTGCAGGTTTTCTCCGCCGCAGCATTCCGCTGTTGCCTTGAGGGCTTCTGCGACGGGTAGCGTCAGACCCCATCGGCGGCATGTGTCTTCGAGCTTCCGCGGGTCGATCTGATTTGCATGGGAATCAACCCAGCATTTGATGTCGTGCAGCCAAATCAATCTCTCGAATCCATGAAATGCAGCATGCGCTGCGAGATGGATCAGCATATTGGTAGGACTTGGTATGGCGAAAGGCACGCCCTGTACGTCGACGATTGTTGCATCGGAAGCGAACTCGTGATGCGGGATCATCCGGCTGTAGCGAAGTGGGCGAAGTGGATAGGCGTGCAAGTCAATTCGCGCGCCTTGCATGGAGTTGGAGTGGTACTCCGTCTCATAGTAGAAGGTCGGAAAGAAGTCCGGACGTAGTAGTGCCTGGCCTGGGGAGCAATTTGACTGTTCAAGGATGCGGCACGCTTTCGGTACGTCTTCGGGGGCGACGAGCAGATCAATATCGCTTGCCGGTCGAAGGTCAGGGCGCGGGTATATTGTTGCGTGAAGTGCACAGCCTTTCAGGACAAGTACATTGACGCCTGCGTTGGCAAACGCTGCCAGAATTCTGGCAAGATCGCTCTTCATGGCGTGGACATGTCCTGCGTCGGCGGCCGCTGTCAGACGCAGCCGTTGATAGGCGTCTTGTGGGATGGGAACTTCTCGAAGGCGAACCAACTCGACGAGGATCCCTGCCATGCGGTGATCGCGGGCGGTTGTCACAAGTTCTTCCCAGGCACTGTTGTCTGTTTCGCCGGGCAACGCGGACGGGTCCCGGATGACCTCTGCCAATCGCTGGAGATTCGTGTTGTTGAGTTTTGGGAAGGGTGACTTCTGCATGCTAACCTCAGGCGGTCTGGGCCCATGTGTTTTGGGCTTTGTCTGCCATCTCATCAAGTAGTGGGACCGTTTCATGGAGTGGTCCTGCGTTCAAGCGATAGCATTCCGTTTGTGCGATGAATCCTGCGATGATGTCGAGTCCCGGTCGGCTGCAATTCAGCAGATTGAAACAGTGTCTGTGCAATTCGAAAGCGGCTTCCGAGCGGGAGATTGGTTCCAGCGATGGATGTTGGTTGTCGCGATAGGTCGGGAAGACCAGGAAGCGCGGGGGGCATGCGCGGCCAATGGCATTCTGTCGAATGCGGTGCGGGTTGATAAAGGTGACATAGCCCTTTGAGCCCTTGAAGTAGTATCGGGTGTTTGATACGGACAGGCCGTAGTCCTGCAGTGGCTCGTATGAGGGTTTCTTGATGCAGACGGCTCTGGGGTAAGGATGCATCTGCATTGTCTGATGGTGGATCAATGCGAACTCATCACAAAGATAATCCCATCCGTGATGAAGAAGTGCGGCTGTCAACGTGGACTTCCCGCTGCCTGACTGTCCCGGCATGATCAATCCGAGGCCGTGCCGACTCAGTGATGATGCATGAAATTGCAGGTACGTGTGGTAGCGCTGCGGAATCTGGAAGTTCATTGCCCATTCGACGTAGGGCAGCACCTGATCATAACGAGCGGGCTCATACTGAATGTCATTGTTGACGCGAATGATGTACCGGCGTCGCTGGAACAGGGAGGCTTTCTCCGGTTCGATGGTTATGTGGATCGGAGCCTCGCCTTTGTCTTCCGTTGCAAAATCTTTGTAGAGGGATCGGTGTTCTTCGAGCAGTTCCGTAATGGATGAGGAGACACGGATTCGGATTGCCCCGATCTGATAGTCTCTTGATTCGATGTTGGGCGTCCGGCAGCTCATCCCTCGAATCCCTGTGCGGGCCTATCGCTGCCCGGTTGACTGTCGGCGTTATCGAATGCGGCTTCGGTTTCGCCAAGCGCTTCGGCGTTACCTGAAACGGGCCATGCGGGCATGTGCTGGTCTTGGAGCAAGCCCAGGCTGTCGAGGAGGATGCAAAATTCTCGCGTTCGGGTTCGGGCTGTGTGGTAGGTGACGTCGTATTGTTCGGTCAGGAGCGTTGCAATTTCCTTTACCGTCCGGATGCCGTCGAGGGTCCGAAACATCAGCCATGCGGTCGCGTTGAAGCGGTGGGTGTCCTGGGTACGGGGGTCGAACAGGATGGCTTCGCCTTCGATCTCATGGATCGTCAGATCGGTCCGTGCGATGGGCCGCGCTTCATCTTCAATGTCGATATGGAGAGCCGGGGAGACAATCATGGTATCAGGTTCTCCGAGTTTCGTTGTGTTTGCGGTTCATTGGTCTGGCATTGTGTCTGGGCCTTGCGGCAACTGCAGTGTCCTGGGTTCTGTAGGGGGGCGGGTTCGTCTGACTCGAGCCCACCGTGATGTTGCTGTGTGGATATGGCGTGCCAGAAAAGTGAGCTCTGGAGGCAGATCGTGGGGACGCGTCGTCCGTTGAGGATGACGGCCGGCGCCTGGGTGATTCCTGCCTGATGAGCGAGACGAACATCTTCGTTCACTCTCTCGGCCACTGCCGCGGATTCGGTCATGGCGAGGAATGTGTCGATCGGCGTCTTGAGCGCTTCGGCAAGCGTTGAGTAATCCTTGCCATCTCTTGCCGGGCCTGGTTTCAGAAGATGTTGGTGCACGACGCTGTTCGCGATTTTCGGATCCATCTCCCGAGCTGCGGCGAAGGCGAAGGCGGGTATCGACTGGGGATTGGTCGGCATGACCAGATCGGCGATGTCGTCTGCGTGGTTGGCCGGGTAGCTTCGGATGTCGATTGTCGCGTCCGGTCCGAAGAGGGCGGCGTACTCGTTTGCGAAGCGTTTGTGGAAGCAGGCACGGCCGGCGTTCGCATGATCCACGAAAATCGTGATGGTCGTTTTCCCGGGGATCGTTTCCCCGTCGCCTTGACTTGCTACCAGTCGTGCGGAATCGAGTTTGGGTTGCGCCGCAAACTCCCGCAGCAGGAAGGCTTCATCGCGTTGGAATTCTGCGATGACATCAGCGTATCCTCTTGCTTTGCGCCACTGTCGTCGGGCCTCCGACATGCCGTGGAAGTAGCCGTACGTTCCGACGAGGGTCATCGCAATGATGGCGGTGGTCAGCGCGGTCAGTACATGTGGATTACCAAAGGTCATCTGCGTCGTTGACTGACGCGTTGACCGGTTCGCGTCGGTTGTTCCCTTTTGATTGAGGGCGATGGCTGCAAATGCGGCGATGACAATTGTGCCATTGATAGCGTGGACCAGAGCGCATTGGGAGCACCAGCCGTCAAGAACGACGGTCATGATGAACATGAGAACGATCGAAGCAATCAGCCCCATGGATACCATCCCGAGGCTGAGCATGGGAATCCACGGTGTCCTTCGTGTCATGGGGAAGAGGAGGCCGAACCAGACCGCAACGGCTATGAAGTATGCCAATCCGAAGAATGAAGTGGGAAAGACAAATCGGTTTGATCCCCAGTAGAGATCGAAGCCGCCCCATTTGCTGTCGACGACCTCCGTGCATGTGGCACTTTGTGACTGCTCATTCACGCACAGGGAATTCAGAAACTTGTCACCGCTGACGTGCGTATTCCAGCCGCCGTCATGATTGATGAGCAGGCGTCCGGATCGCCATGCGCCGGCCAGGGCCAGTACGACAATCAAGGCGAGCAGGCCTTGTTGCAACCATGGATTGTGCCGTTGAGGTATCGTCATGAGACTTTCCTCCATCCGAGGATGGATCGGCTGCTCGAGGTGCATTGTTGTTTTCGACCAGCACCAGAGGGGATCCCTCTACCTTGTGCTGCCAATGCGACCACTCGAATTCATCGCTGATGTAAGTGCTATCGGACGATCGGTTTTGCCGATGAAGTTAGGTAGAGTCCGGTTCTGCCAATCTTCAGACGGATGTCGGTTGGTGGGCTGAGACACGGGGATGGCGGCCGCGCCCGAAAAAGGGCGCCAGTGTTATTCTGTTGCGTTCAGCGGTTGCCGTATGGCTGTCCGATGCTGGGCAATCCGATGCTGGGCAATCCGATGCTGGGCAATCCGATGCTGGGCAATCCGATGCTGGGCAGTCCGGTGTTGGGCAACGTAGCCATTCATCGCGTTTTCACTGTGGCATTGTAGCGTGGGGTACGGTATGACAATTGCGATAAGGGAGCCGGTAGCGTCTAAAAGGAATGAGTTGGACATGAGTGGATCAAGTGCAGAGCCGAGGGTCGCGGTGATCAGTTCGTACGTCCCGCGGCGGTGTGGCATTGCCACGTTCAGCCACAATTTGTCGACGGCGATCGCATGTGTTGGTGATCGACGGGGGCTGGGGCATGACAGTCATGTTCACGTCGTTGCGATCAATGACGTTCCTGATGGCTACGAATATCCTGGCGAGGTTCACCTTTCGTTGGATCAGCATCGTCGGGATGCATACGGGGACCTGGCTGATACGATTAATGCGAGTCGGATTCAGGTTGTGTCTCTGCAGCATGAGTTCGGCTTGTTCGGTGGCTCCGACGGCAGTTATCTACTCGACTTCGTTGAAGGTGTGACCAAGCCTGTTGTTCCCACGTTGCATACGGTTCTTAGTGAACCGAGTCCGGGTCAGCGAAGTGTGCTTTCGCGCGTGTGCCGTGCGAGTGAGCGTATTGTGGTCATGGCGGAGCGTGCCCGTTCCATTTTGAATGACGTCTATGACGTTCCTCAGGACAAGATTGACCTGATTCACCACGGTGTGCCCGATGTGCCTTATGGCGACACGGAAGACTTCAAGGATCGGTTTGGTCTGCGTGGCCGTCCGGTCATACTTACCTTCGGGCTATTGAGTCCGGGGAAGTGCATTGAGGTGATGCTTGATGCTTTGGCTGAGGTTGTGCCGCATCATCCTGATGTCGTGTATGTCGTTCTGGGCATAACGCATCCAGGTGTGCGTCGGGAGTCCGGCGAGCAGTACCGCCTTGAGCTGCAGTCTCGTGCGGTTCAACTGGGTATCGAGCGAAACGTCCAATTCCACAATCATTATGTGTCCAACGAGGATCTGGCGGAGTATCTGCAGGCTGCGGATATTTACGTGACGCCATACCGCGCGAAGGAACAGATTACGTCGGGTACGCTGGCTTATGCGGTCGCCACGGGTAAGGTTGTGGTTTCGACTCCATACTGGCATGCCGAGGAGCTCCTGGCGGACGGCCGTGGGCGGTTGTTTGACTTTGGCGACAGTCGTTCGCTGGCGGTCAACTTGAATGAGTTACTGGAAAATCACGAACTTCGACAGTCGATCGGGCAGAAGGCGTATGCCTTTGGTCGGCAAATGACATGGTCGGCCGTGGGGCAGGACTATGTGAACACATTCCAGAAAGCGATTGAACAGAAGAAGGAGTCGGTTGCCGGGCAGACGGAAGGGCGTCAGGTCGTGATGCGCATGAGCCTGCCGGAGCCTCAACTTGATCACCTCTATCGCATGACAGATGACACGGGGATGCTGCAGCACGCAAAGTTTGCGGTTCCCGACCGCGCCCATGGCTATTGCACGGATGACAATTCACGTGCGTTGATCGTTTCGAGCCTCGCTTACGCGCTGTTTCGGGATGAGGAGGTTCTGCCGTTTTTGAATCGGTACCTTGCATTCATGGCGTATGCTCTGCCGCATGGTGGTGGTCGTTTCCGTAACTTCATGTCTTATGACCGAAGGTGGTTTGACCAGGATGGTAGTGATGACTGCCAGGGGCGAGCGATCTGGAGTCTCGGGTTTCTTGTTGCGCACGCTCCGGATGTATCATCCCGGGAGGTGGGCACTGAGTTGCTTCGATCGGGTTTGGCGCAGATTGACACGCTTCACGCCCCTCGCTCCTGGGCCTTGTCGGTGCTGGGGCTTTATTACTTCCTTCAGGCAACGGGTAGCGATGGTGCTGCACAGGAGGCGCTGGTCGAGTTTTCCGACCGACTCTATCGCGCGCATCAAGAGCATGCCCGTGCCGACTGGCAGTGGTTCGAAGATGTCGTGACCTACGATAACGGACGGGTTCCGCAGGCATTGATTTTCGCGGGCATGAGTCGCGGTGATCAGGGCATGGTTGACGTCGGCATCGAATCATTGAAATGGTTGTTGTCCGTACAGAAATCTCCGGAAGGGCACCTGAGCGTCATTGGTAATCAAGGCTGGATGACATCGTCCGGTGCTCATGCGAAGTACGATCAGCAGCCACTGGAGGCGGCGGCGCTGATTGAAGCCTGTAAGGCGGCCTACATGGCGACTCAGGATCGTACGTGGCTGGAAGAAATGCGTACGTGCTTTGAGTGGTATGTTGGTCGCAATGACGAGAATCTGACCTTGATTGATTTCCGGAGTCGTGGTTGCTTCGACGGACTTCTTCGCGGGCAGGTCAATACGAACCAGGGAGCGGAGTCCACTCTGGCCTGGCTGCATTCTTTGCTTCTCATGCACGAAATGCAGGATGGTGAACCGGCGCGGAAGTAACGGGGGATGGCATGATGCCCATGGGTGTTGCGATGATTTCAGGTGGTGGCCGGTCGTTGATCAAGCGATGTGATCAGAATCCTATCCTCACTGTTGCTGATTGGCCTTATCGAGCGTCAGCGGTTTTTAATCCGGCTTCGATCGAATTGGATGGTGGTGAGACGCTTCTGCTTTGTCGCGTCGAAACGCATGACGGTTTCTCGCATTTGGCAG
>JBMYUM010000181.1:0-8272 GCA_049605375.1 Phycisphaerae bacterium
GAACCGGAGAGAATCCGCCGTGCCAGTGAGCGGGGTATATTCCATCACGATGCCTACACGGAATTTTTGGTCCCCCGACCAACCGATTCAACGAAATAACGTACGCATCATATCTGTCATATCTTACTGAAACGAAGACGGTTATATCGGACGTTGCTGAGCCGTTCTGCCTCGTTCGATCAACGAACCGTTCGCCTCATTGACTCGTCGACAACCAAGGGCGCCCGATAATAGAACACATATGCGGACGAAGAGGCAGAATGTTGACTGATTCGTAATCTCTCGAGCCGCTCGTTAGAGGGAAGCAGGACCGTAATTCGAGGACCAACGTGCGCGCAGGGTCATCCCTAGCCCATGGACCGGTAACATGTGAATCCTGGGGACGTGAGTCGTTGCCAATTCATCACTTATGGCAGGCCTGTAAAGTGCGATTAGTACCGCTAAGATCTTGACGCAAACGGCAAGGCTGGATATTTTGTTCAACTGGATGAGTGTAAATCTCGGCAATCTACGTCGAGTACACTCTCCTGAATGGTCGCAGAGCAAGGCGAGGTCATGAGGTGATCTTGCCAGGCTCAATGGTTCACCGAACCAGTGTTAGGAACCGTAGGACGGGCGGTACCAGGATTGGTAACCGGCGTGCGACGAACTGGCCGAGCGAGAATCTGCGAGGTTCTCGCCAAAGGCGCCAGCGTTAACGCAGGCTATCTCATTCCTGGTGAAAGTCAGGCAACGGGTAAATGCAACGGGTAACTGTGCCATCGTTGGTGTTAGGCATTCGGTACCAGGGTTTGCAAGGCTGGTTGCTTCGGCGGCATGATCACCTGTGCCCATGCACAGGGGTTGATCATCTTGGTAGGCCGCCTGCTTGAATCGCGATGATGTGCAAACAGGTATTTGGTCAATGGGTATCTGGCCAGTACGTATCTGGGCCAATTTCAAATGGCCCGTGGCATCATTCGTGATTCCTATTCTGCGTTTACCTGACAGGAAAGCCGTTGGCTTTCGGTGTCAACCTTGCTTCGGTTCAGCCTGAGCTCAAGAGACTGATCGCTGTTGATCAGTCATGAGCACGCTGAACGGAACATGAGGAACCATGAGGAACTTGGTGCCAGAACGATGTCACGATCGGACGAGATCACCGGATGACATCACCGGGCACGAATTGTTCCACAAGGTGCCATGCCCTGCGTCCAATTCAGATTGAAAATAGATTGTTGTTCCCAGTATCGGCCCCTGTGTCGTCCGGGAACGTTAATGAATGAAATTCACACGCGGTGACCATCGATAGTCGTCCGCGTGAGATTGCTGAGATTCGTAACGAGAGCTCATGCCCTTGGGAGGTTGGAAGCATGCATGTTTTTGGGTCTTGTAGAGTAGCACTGTTTGCCGTGCTGCTTGGCGCCGTAGCCGTTCCGGCTGCATTCGGACAGTCCTGTCCGGATCCGGATCCGGTTGAGAGTTGTGCAAACGAATTCGACTTCGGTACGAATTCGTGCTGTGCTGAAGTGACCGATCCCACTTGCCTGGATTTCACAGGCTGCGGCATTCAGGGCGGTCGCCTCTGCGATCAGAGCCTGACGGTCTGCACCGACGACGGTGATTGCCCGGGCGGTGAGTCGTGCTGCGATGCCGGCGACATCAACCCGGCGTTTGACTGCCGATGGCGCCCGATCGCCGACGCGATCATGAACAACACCTGCGACAACCTGGCCGATCCGGTCAGCCGCCGCATGTGCAATCTCAACATCCTTCTGGATGGTGACCTGAACGACGGCCTCGCCGTTGGTGCAGAAAAGATCGTCGACCTGGTACCCGACCAGGGTGGCGTTCTGCCGGGCATCTGCGGTGACTCGGAAGAGCCGCTGTTTGCCGGTCAGCCGAGCGGTTTGAACATTGCCCACAGTGTTCTGTACTTCTCGCCTGACAGCGATCCAGACGACAACGAAGACGACAGCTTCATCTACATCGGTTTCGACATTGCCGACTTCCCTGGCGCAGACGGCCAGGTACCGGTTCCGTTCGACCTCGACTTCGACGGTTCGGCCTGTGGCCTGACCGAAAACGTCTTCAACAACATTCGTCTCTACCAGGCATTCGTCCAGAGCTGTGCTGATACGTCGGTTGACGACCTTTGCTTCGAATCGCCGCGCGACATCGACAGCATTTCGGGTCGTGACCTGCAGATCACCTACTTCGATCCGTTCGCCGCACCGCTGGTCGCCAATACGGTTGGTGGTTGCAGCCCGAACGCTTCAAGCATTGAAATCAGCACCTTCCCGACAGCTGACGGCGTAACGAACGGCAGCCTCGCCTGCATCGATAACGAGCTTTGCCACTGTGCAAACCGCTCGAACGGTGACGGTAACAACGTCGAGCTCGTCATTCGTCAGGCAGAAACCTCGGGTGTCTTCGGTATGCACCAGGTTGCTCTCCCGGACTCGCCGGAAGCACGTGACAACCGACTGGCACTTGGCCAGCTGTTTGTGACGCTGTTCGGTGGTGCCGTCGCGGCCGACGCCGACGAAGACCTCGCCAACATTCAGCTCCGTACGCCGATCCCGGCGATCGAAGTTGAAAAGACTGTCAGCTGCACGGATCGACCGAACACGGTGATGCCGGGCGAAGATCCGCTGGCCATTTTCCCGGGCGAAGAAATCGAATTCGAAATCACCATCCGTAACACCGGTAACGATGATCTCGAAGTCACGGTCAACGACCTTCTTGAGTCGATTGGACCGCTAGGCGTCACCTGCGATGCGCAGTGCGATTCGCTGCAGGCCTTCCTGACCAGCCCGCGTCGCGGCCTCGTCAATGAGCCGGTCAACGCAGCCAACGCCGGCAGCTTCGATCTCGAAGCCGCCTTCTTCTTCAACAATGATCCGTGCACGCCGGTTCCGGGAGCATTCCTCCCCAACCTCGGAACCCCGGCCATGCTCGGAACGCTTCTCGGTGCAACGGTTGAGCGTTCAGGTGACACCTGCGACGAACTGGCTTGCACCATCACCGACGGTGATTCAATCGTTATTCGATTCCTCGCGACCGTGAACGCTGATCAGGATGCGGTTTGCGAAAACCAGGGCACCAACGACTGCCAGAACACCGTCGAGGTAACCGCTCAGGGAACCAACGACAGTGTCATGGATTCATCAGGCCCGGTCATCATTGACGCCGTTTGCCGTGATATTGATCTGGACAAGCAGGTTGCCGTCGACGGTGGCCAGTTCCAGGACGGCCCGGTTCAGATTTCCGGTGGTACCTCGGAATTGACCTATCGTCTCTCAACGAGCAACAACGGTGAAGTCACAGAGAACATCACCATCAGCGATGACTGCATCTGCGCAGCCGTGAATAACACGGCGGGCGTCAACTTCGGTGCCTGCGATTTCTGCACGGTATCGAATGGTTCGCAGGCCTTCCTGCTCGGCCCGGGTCAGAACGCCTCGGTCGACTGCACCATTACCTTTGACGATGCCGCTGCTGTTCAGGCCTTTGTCCTCTCGGATGATGCCGACGGTGGCTGCTGCCCGAACGATGATCCGAACGACGAAACGACCTGCCACTGCAACCGCGTGACGGGTTCGGCCGTTGTCATCGATCCGGATAACGACGTTTGCGGTGACCCGGATCCGCTGACCGCGGAAGATCAGGTCACGGTTTGCAACCGCGTTTGCGAAATCGACGTCACCAAGCAGGTTCGTTGCCTGCCGAACTGCACCGACGCTGGTCTTGGTGCGGAAGAAGGCTGGGTCGACGACCCGAATGAACTCGAAGTGACACCGGGTGCATGTATTCAGTACCGTGTCATCCTTGAAAACACGTCGGACACCCTGGCCCTTTGTGCGGTCAAGATTTCAGATGTCGTGCTCAACGCCGACAACTTCATGGGTGCTCCGTTCATGTGCGAAGTGGAGCCGGCCCAGTGCGGCGACCTTTGCCCGACCGACTTCCTGGCAACCGAGCGCAGCTGCAACCTGCCGTCTGCTCTCCAGCCGGGTGAAACGGTCACGATTCGCTACAAGGCTCAGTTGAGCCCGAACGCTGATCCGGCCGAGCTGATCGTCAATACGGTCACCGGCTTCGGTGCTGTCGAAACCGACTGCCAGGCCAACCCGGATGATCCGCAGTTCACCTGCATGGATGACGACAGCGCAACCGTCGACATTCAGGAGTGTGACTACTCGCTGGATAAGTGGGTCGCTTGCGAAGAACCGCGTCTTGGCAATGGCCAGCTGAACCCGGCTGCCATCTGGAAAGACTCAGCTGAGACGATTCCGGGCGCTCGCGTTTCGTACCGCTTTGAAATGTGCAACAACGGTGACACCGATCTCGTCAACGTTCAGCTGACCGACACGCTCAGCTGCGACGCATGGCTTGTCGGTGGTTCGGTTATCGCTGACATCGACGGTGTCGTGAACAACTGCATCGATTCGCTTGACGATCTGAACGGTACGCCGACCTCGTGCCCGGCACTTGCTCCGGGTTCGTGCTTGAACGTGACGCTCGAAGTCGAAGTTCCGGCTAACTTCAACACGGTGAACACGCCGGTCGATTGCACCAATGAGATTGCATCGAGTGCTGATCCGAACATCTGCTCGGGCGATAACGCTTGCCCGGATCTTGATGCTTCGGCCAGCTTCAACGTTCTTATCCCTGGCATCGACTGCGACAAGACCGTTTGTGAAGACATGAACGGTGACGGCCAGTGCGATCCGGGTCTTGAGCGTCTCGTCTTCGACTGCGACGAGACCTATCCGGTCAACATCTGCTTCAACGTCGATGTGACCAACAACGGTGAGACGCAGCTTGAAAACGTTCAGGCATGCGACCCGGACCTCGTCGCCGACCTCATGGCGATCCTTGGCCCGCAGGGCATGCTCACCTGTGACTTCGATGCCGTCACCGGCTGTGCGGACATCAACCCGCTGGATCCTGGCGCTTCGGCCATGGTTTCATGCTGCTTCGAGGTAACGGAGGAAGAGCTCGAAATGCTCGCCGCTGCCGACCTCGTTCCGGATGATGACTGCTACGACAACGTCGTCACCTCGCGTGGTGATGCCGCCGTCGAATGCGTCCGTGGTGCTGATCGCGAGCGTACCGCTACGTGCGATACGCAGGTCTGCCGCACACCGGATTGCATGACCGAGGTCGACAAGCAGGTTCGCTGCATCGAGAACTGCACCAACCGTACGCCGGAAGGCCAGCTGGTCGATTCACTCCCGGCAACGCCGGGTGCAACGGTTGAGTTTGTCACCTCGATCACCAACAACGGTGAATCGGACATCTGTGCTCTCGACATCGGCAGCAACTTTGCCGGTAACTTCACCCCGACCGACTGTGCTGGTGAAGTATGTCGCCTGCAGCTGCAGCAGATGGGTGGCGGTACGGTGAACTGCACGCTTCCGCCGAACTACAACGGTGGACCGCTGAGCATCGCTCAGGCTTGCGGTGGTCAGATCCTCGACATCGGCGACACGCTGATCTTGAGCTGTGCATACGAACTGCCGGACAACGCTTCGGGTCAGGTAACCTGCACCACGAGCGTTGACTGTGCTTCGGACGGTGGTTGCGTCGGAAACAATCCGGCCGACTTCACCTACTGTGCAAACCAGGATATGGACGACGCCGACGTCACGATCGAGACCTGCGACTTCACGGTCGACAAGTCGGTCACGTGTGACGAAGCTCGTCTGCAGAATGGTACGATCAATCCGGGAGCAACCTTCGGCGATACCGTCGAGGCACTGCCGGGCTCCGATGTGTACTTCCGCATCGAAGTCTGCAACACCGGTCAGACTGATCTTGTGAATCTGCAGATCGACGACAACCTCGGCTGCAACTGGCCGTCGAGCGAAGTTGTTGCTGACGTCAACGGCGTCCTCACGAACTGCATCAATTCGCTGAACGATCTTAATGGTCAGCCGCTCGCAGCTTGCCCGGCCATCCCGCCGGGACAGTGCATGAACATCACCTTCAAGGTGACGGTACCGGCCGGCTTCAATCAGATCGGCGTGACGCCTGACTGCGTGAACAACGTGACCGTCAACGGTGATCCGGACGTCTGTTCGGACGACGACGCTTGTCCGGAGCGTGCAGATGCAGCTTCGATCGACGTCCGCGTCCCGAACAAGTTCTGCACCAAGGGCATCTGTGCCGGCAACGGCTGCACGGGTACCTCGACGGACCTTCAGCTGGATTCAGACGTTCCGTTCCCGCTGGTCCTGCGATTCCAGAATCGTGTGGTCAACAACGGTGAAACTGACCTGACCAACGTTCAGATCTGCGACCCGATTCTCCGCTCGGCGATCCTTGGATCACCGGTCGCAACGGGTGCTGATTGCAACGATCTGATCAACTCGGCAACGGGTTGCATCGATCTGCCGAACCTGGCACCGGGTCAAGCGGAAGAACGCTTCTGCACCGTCACCTTCCCGGATGTCAACGCCTGGAACACCTTTGAGCTGTTCACCGGTGGCGATGACGAGTGCTTCGACAACACGTCGAACAGCTCGGGTGACGTTGTCAGCGGTAGCGACGTTTGCGTCCCTGACCCGCAGAACCCGCTGACGGACAGCTGCTTCGCTCGCGTCTGCATCGACGTCGTTGCCTGCCCGCCGGGTGGTGACTGCACGCCGACCACGAAGGCAACGGTTGAAGTTTGGAACCAGAACGAAGACTTCTTCTCTGGTACCCACCGCTGCATCGAAAGCTGGGATCAGGTTTACATCAGCGAGTTTGCATCTGGTATCAACCAGTTCTGGCGAAGCCAGCTGCAGACCGACAAGGGTAAAGCGCGCATCATCGGCGAGAAGGCCAACTTCTGTGATCCGGCCTTCTGCTGTGAACGTGGCGATGACAACTGCTTCCGCATCTACGCGATCGAGCACAATGGCGATCGTGCACCGGAATGCAGCATCACCGCTCCGATGCTCGGCGTTGCCGTGAAGGAACTCATGTTCGGTGCGAACGGCCTCGGCCTTGCCGGTGAAACGCTGCGTGGCGGCGGTATCGCTGACGGTCAGCTGCTGTTCGAAACACTTGATGAGCCGGAACCGGCTGTTGACGGCCCGCCGTCGCAGGAAAGCGACAAGCGTACGCCCGTTGATGGTCGTTCCGTCGTCGACAAGGGTGAAGGCGGCTCAGGTGGCGGTCTCGGTGACGTGGTTGGTCCGGAAGCTGCAGTTGCAGCTGCACCGGGTGCACCAGTCCGAGCCACGACCAGCCGTAAGGGTAGTCTCCTGGTCTTCCCGAACGTCGAAGTGAAGTTCGACTCGCAGGGTAACGTAATCCAGGACACCTACATCTCGCTCACCAACGACTACATCGAAGACGTGAGCGTGAAGCTCTACTTCGTCCATGGTGATTGCTGCCTGTGGGCTGACCGTGCGATCACGCTGACCGCCAATGAGTCGACCTACTGGTCGGTGCTCACGGGTGATCCGAAGAACGTGACGCCGTTCACAGCTGTCGGTCCTGCTCTGCCTGATCCGGATGACCGCGATGGTGACGGTGTTCGCCGTCTTGCTGGTTACATCCTGGCATGGGCTGAAGAAGAAGGAACCGGTCGCGAAATCAACTGGAACCACCTGGAAGGTACCGCCACCACTGTCCACTTCGGTGACATGGCAGCTTGGGAATACCCGGCATGGGCCTTCGAGGCGATCGCCGGCGACACGCCGGGCTCGTTGCTGCTTCCGCCGTACGGTCAAATTGACATGGACGGTACTGAGTACGCAAACGTTCCGGGTCAGTTGCTGTTCGACTTCTTCTCACCGGGCACGCAGCTTCCAGGCCTGGCTCCGTTCGGTATCGATGTCGACACCGACCTGACGCTCTGGGTTGCTGTGAAGGACCTTCGTGCTCAGTAATTGATCGATATTTCCCAACCCGGGTGCTCGCCACCCGGGTCCATGGAATCCAGTCGATCGTAGACAAAAATCACTGAGGGGAACGATACCCTGTCGCTTGAGCGGAAACGCTTGGCGGCAGGGTTTTTTTGTAGGTGTACTTCATTCAACGAATTGGGAAATGCAACATTCGAAGAACCCGTCGGACTGTTCGCAAGCCTCGTCATGTGGACGAACGGTGACAGGGGTGTCTCAATTCAGTTCTTCCAAGGGTGCGTGAGCATGCGGGTATCCTGATGGGGTGCCATGCTCAAACCAGAGGTTTGAGCATGTAATAGGAGAATTAACACCTACGAACGTTCTATCAGATCCGATCGAACGACACCGTAACAACATGCTTGGATCAAAGATCCAAGCATGGCACC
>JBMYUM010000182.1:0-7970 GCA_049605375.1 Phycisphaerae bacterium
AGGCTGCTAGGACAATGAGGAGGGGCGGGGGTGGAATCCCCTCCCGCCCTGTTATTCAGCGGCAATTCTGCGTCGCGCTTGCTCTGTTCTTCAAGGCCGGGGAATGCAATCCCCAGGCTACTGCGACTTCTCAAGGCTCTCCTAGTTCCTGCTGCATGTCCCGGAGTAGTTGTGTGTTTGCGAATTGTTCAGGGTTTTCATTCCAACGGCGCTGCGCGGCTCTGTTAAACAGGTATACCGTAGTTCCACGGTACTCTACGGATGGATCGTTTTGCGAAACCACTCGGTCGGGATAGACTGGGCAAAACACCTGTTTGATGCTGCGCTCAGGTGCTTCGAGGCCTTCGAACTGAGGCAGGTTGGCAACGGCCGCATAACTATCGGGGTCCGCTTCCCACTTGGCCAGGCACGTCTCGCAACACAGGGCTACTGGCCGGTCCTTGTACATTGCCACCGGACTGTCGTAATCAATGCGCCGCGACGTCATAATCGGACATGTCAATTGACCCAAGGCAACAGGGTGCCCCGTCGACCTCGCTTTAACAGTGCGTCCGTCATGTGATGCTGGCGCACCATGCCCCGCCGGTCTAATCGATCCAGGGTGCGATGATCTTGGTCCTCGCGGTTCGGCATGAGAATCTCCACGGCTTGCGTAGGCGCGAGAGGTGTGGTGTATCGCCGTTGTTGTTTCTTCTGGTGAGGCTGGCAACGTTGAAGGAATGAAAACGGCCTCAACCAAACTGAGCATCTCGTCGTTTGCTGCGCCGCCAGCTACAACAACTCGGGATCCGAACGAGACCATTCGATGTACGATTCGAGGCGTCGTCTCTGCGATTTGCTGCCAGGACTGCCTATCGTCCGCAAGCATAACCAACGAACCGTCACCAAGGCTGAGAATGAGTCTTCCATCATGCACACACGCTGCAGGTGCGAAGCCATTCATCGCACTCCCCGGGAGGTTCGGGCCTTCCGACCACTTCCGGGTGCGCGTGTCATAGATCTCGACGCGTTGGCTCGGCCTATTTGATTCGTTGAATCCGCCCATCACATAAATGCGATGTCCCATAGCTGCGGCTATCAAAGCGCGGCGCTGAAATGGTTGGGGGCGATGTTCCCATTCAGGTTTTTCTAGTGCGAGATCCAATACAAATACTTCATTATGCCAGACCGAACTCTCATCAGGTCGCATATTCCAGCCGCCAAGGACGTAGAGCACCTGACCAATGGCAACAACGTCATGAGACGACCTTGGCACGGGCAATGGCGGTAACTCGTTCCATCGCATTAAGCCAGGATCAAACGCTGCACAGTCCGCCACTGACCGATTGTCTACGTTTTCGCCTTTTTCATTCAGTGACTGCATGCCTCCGATGCGGTAGATTACACCGGTAGCTGCAGCTAAGTTCATACCTTGCAGTGAAACGTCTCCAGGCAGGACTTCCCATTGGTTGCGCCCGGCGAGATCGAGCCTCCAGAATCCGCCGGATGATGAATTGGTGTGGTACTCATGCGGTGGTGCGGTGTGCCCACCATATAGGTAAAGCCACCCTTGCGACGCGACTGCGCCAAAGCTCGCCGTCGCGATCGGGAGGTCTATCCACCGGTCGACGCGTATTTGGTTCGAGTCCATTTCGGAATCGGCTACATCCGAACTGTTTTGAACTGAGTCAAAGACCAAAGTTGCGTAGTGCCGGATTTGTGCGTATTCCTTGCCTTCGTGCACTCCAGGCGTGTCTTCCCAGTAGCGAGCCCAAGCGGCAAATCGACCGCGGCCAGGCAGCGAGCGCGTGAGCCCATTGCTGTCCGTCTCTATCACTTCGCTGCGACCGCCAGGGTAGATGACCGTCACTTCGGATTCAGAGCTCGCAACCCCGTTGACCAGCAGCCGTAGCTGTGGAATGTTCCTGTCAGCAGAGAACACGGGTACCAGTTCTATCGGGACGTCGTCACGTCGCAACGTAATCTTATCGAATGGGTCTCCGATGATCGACTTAGGGTGATAGATTAAGTGGTATGGCGCTGATCCGCGTTCCATGATCCCGAGATCGGCAGTACCGTAAATCATACGGGTTCCGCTTCCCGGCGTTTGGACCGCGAGAGCAGTCTTTTCAAGAAGAGTGACGTTGAGGAGTTTTCGTGGTTCAGCATGCGATCGCATGAATAACACCAAGTCCTTGAGTAGCTCGACGTCCAGCCCTTCTTCCTGTTCAAGTGTCTCACTCATGATGATGCGAGCAGTTGCGCCCTTATCGTCGGGGATCACGAACGAAAAATGTGCGCCGGCGGGATCACAACAGAACACCACTGCAGTAAGGGTAGTGATTAAGATATTGCCGAATCGCATAGAGAATCCTCCTGAATCACGCACGAGTCGTGCGACGTTTCTAAGAATTTTATTGCCCCGGGTCGACCAGAACTTCCTGCTTTAGCACATCATGTGAGGCTCAACCCAATCCCTCTTCTGCTTTACAAATTCCCGCGGTTTCGCATTCGCAACATCGGCCAGCTAGAGGACGCTTGGTACTCTCCCCAAACGTCGTGAGGTCGATTCGGCCATTCATCACAAACTCGACCATCCGCTCCATGCGATTTACCGTAGCTGGGCTAACTGCGTGCTCCATCATGCACGCGTCAACCTCGGCGGTTTCCGGATCAAGGCCGAGGACTTCCGTTAGCATTGCCCGAATAGTCTCGAAGCGACGAACGACGCATTCGGCCACACTATTTCCAGTTGGCGTGAGCGCTACGACTCCATATCGATCGTGCAGTACCAACCCTGCCCGTTCGAGCTTCTTGAGGACGGCCGAGACGGTGCCCGGATTTACGCCCAAGGCCTTTGCCATATCCCGGACCCGAGCAACATCGTGTTGTTGGCCGACACGGTAAAGCACCTTGAGGTACATCTCGTGTGTTGAAGAAAGCTGGTCTTTGCGATGCATTCGACACCCCGTTCCCACAATCGGACGGCAGGCCAACGTTGCCTTTCATGAGACCCAGTCTCAATTCGGGGCAATAATACGGAATAAGTTCGACGCGTCAAACAAAGTTCGACGCGGAGAACCCTGGACGATCGTCCCATGGTGTCATTATTCAGAAAAGCATCGATTCACCGCGTTCCGCCATGGATGGTACGCCACCGCATCGGCGGCGCCGTCAAGGACAAGGATGGTGTACCCGATGAGTACCCGATGAAAGCGGTTTCCGATGGTGCCTGATGGTCACAACGGGTCACGAGTGGTCATTCAAGACCCGCTTTATTCTCTCAGGATCCGCGATATTGGGCTGAAATCACTGGTTTTGGTCGAGGGGGAACCGCCATTCGATTCCCCCCGCCTCCAATTTTTCGTCCAATTCTTCTGCAGGAGCGGCCTGTCAGATCAGGCGGTTTCAGTCCACACAGGTTCCTTGATGCAAGTATTTGGCAATGTCGGTCGAATCTAGACATTGCAGCGGTCGAATAAGCTCACGTACTATAGTCGCATGCCTATTCCCTCGAGTCGCCAAGAACTGATTCAACAGGTCACGTTGGCCTTCAACAAGCTCTATGCTGAGCTGGAGGATACGAAACCATCCGCCGGCGACCTACCTTGCATCGACGACTGGACGATCAAAGATCTGCTTGCCGTACGAGCTTGGTGGACCGATGAAGTCGTGGCTTGGATTGAAGCCGGTCGACAGGGTGAAATACCCGTGACGCCCGCGAAGGGGTACTCCTGGAACGAGACGCCTCGTTTGAATGCCGCCGTCGTCGCCCGTTCACAGGGCAAATCGTTCCAGAGCATCTGTACTCAACTCGAACTCGGATTTCATCGTGTTCGCAACATCATTGACGAGCTAAGCGACAGCGAACTCTTGGACGCCGGCGTTTTCGAGTGGGCTGGCAAATGGCCTATCGCACGCTGGATATCGATAAACACTACGCGACAGTATACGACGGCCCGCACACTCATTCGCCGTGCACTTCGCCAATAGTATACCAATAGCGTATGACGGAGATGGGGCGAGCCATCGGCGACTGTGTCAGCTCATCTATTAGTGTGACCTAGGCAACAGCACTGACTTTGGGGAATTGGGGGAGCCGTAGTGCCAAGGCCTACCTGAAGAGCAGCAGACCTTCTGGACAACGTACAGGCTCGTTCGTTGCCGTCTTGGTGCACAAGTTGAAATGAGCGCTCCCTTGCCATGAACCAGCCGCCCCTCTGGCCGCGTCCTCCATGATTCATACGGGAGAAGTTGACGCTTCAAATCGCAGAACATCTTCGTCAAGCGAGTACGCGCCGATGGGCAGGATTGAAAGCGAAACTTGATGAACAGCACACACGCAGCGTCGAGGGTAACTTCTTGGCCACTGGAACACCTTACCTTTTGCTGCTGCAGCACTTCATGCTTACCACGTGGTCTATGTTCATTCCTCGCCAACGAATGGTAAACAACTTAATTCACATCCATCAAGTACGCGCGGCATGTTTCAAGATAGGGATGTGGCACGTCATACAGGTGTTCTAAATCCGCCAGCGCAGTCTCCAGCTGACGCATGCCCACGAGATATTGACCAGATCGCACCAGACACTTGCCGTGTACCATGCGCACCAGAGCCAGTTGCTCATCACCAGGCGAGAGCGCTTGTTCCCCCGAGTAGAACGCACCGCTCGCCGCATCCAGTGCGTGCTCGATACAACCGGAACCCAACAGCACTTCCGCGAGATCCCGCTGCGCAGCAATGGTAAGCGGATGGTGAGCGCCCAAGCTGCTCCGGCGTTGGTCGATCACCCACTCAAGCAACGACTCAGCCTCAGACACGAATCCAAGATCGTGATTGGTCATCGCCAGTTCGACCCAAGCCCGCATCATCGTCGGGTGGTCACGGTCGATCAGTTCGAGTTCATCAGTGATCAAGGCATCCAAGACATCTCGGGCACGCATCGGATCACCTCTCATGCGATGAAGGTAGGCCAAGCTCTCACGCCCTTTCCAAGTCTTCGGATGGGACGGGCCGAACTGTTCCGTATAGAACGCCAACAGTTCTTCGATCATCTGCTCCGCTTCCTCAAACCGCTCAAGGTCGATCAATATATTGGCCAGCTTGAGTCGGGTTCGCATCGGCTCCCCACCCTGCTGCCCCGCGACCTTGATCTGCGCTTCAAGCAGTTGTCGGATGAATGGTTCTCCGGCATACGGACTGTGGCGCATCTGATATGCGGTTGCCAGATAGCTTCCGGCATTGAGCGTGATGGGATGCGATTCACCAAGATTGCTTCGTAGCCCTTCGTAGGCAAGTTCGCAAAGAGACTCTGCCTCAAAGTACTTATGCCGGGACACCAGAAGGCGCCCGAGAGCAGCTGTGGATACCTGTGTGCTGGGATGGTCATCGCCTAGCACACGCCGCCGCCCCGCCAACGCATCACGATCGAACTGCTCGGCTTCATCGAACTTCTTACGCGAATCAAGGATCCGGGCGAGGTCATACATCGCGCGGAACGTGTTCGGGTGATCAGGTCCCAGTTCCTCTTGCGCACTTGTCAGCACACGACGAAACAGCGGTTCGGCTTCCGCGTATTTCTTCTGTCCGCGAAGTGCCCACGCCAGTTCGGAAGTCGTCGTCTTGCGCATAGACTGGGTCTCGTCCGAATCATCCTGCCACTTCTCTTGAAGTTCACGGTAGATCGCCTCCGCCTCAGCATACTTTCCGAGCCTCAACAGAATGCCTGCCAGATTCTGCTGAGTTGTTGCCACCTTACGAGATGTGGGGCCAAACTTACAAAGCCGTAACGCGAGCAGCTCTCGCAGCAACGACTCGGCCTCATCAAACTTCCCCTGTTCGCGAAGCGCCCACCCCAAATTTTCCCGACCGTGTGTGGTCGCATCGTTCTCTTCACCAAGCGATGCGGCCAGCAAACGAACCTGCTCTCGGAACTGCGTTTCCGCTCCCTTGTAGTCTCCGAGATGTATGAGCGTACTTCCGATCGTCTCACGCATGGCGGCTTCAATTTCAGGACGTTTTGCATACTCTGTACCGACGCGGCGCGCGGCTTCCTGAAACACCTCGTAGACGGTTACGTCTCGCCCCTTGGCACGTTCGGGACTGGCCCATGCCAGGAGTTCCTGAACTGACCGCTGAATCTCCTGCGCTTTTTCCGTCTCGCTCTCTGCGGCAATTCTTGCGACTCGCTCCGCCTCTCTTGCCTCCTGCGCAAACGATCGTTCATGTTGTGCTTCACGATACATGACAAACAACGCGGCAGCCGCACCTGAAGCGAGCAGGACAAATGCGATCGCTACCAGCATCGCCACGCGATAGCGTTGCACCGCCTTAGCCATCAAGTGCCAACCCGTGTCGCGTTTGGCCTCGATGGGTTCACCGAGGCGATACCTCTTCAGATCATCTGCCAGCGCGCCGGCCGAGGGGTACCGCCGATCTCGCGATTTCTGGAGACAACGGGAGACGATAGCGTCGATTTCCGCGTCGACGTCCGGGTTCAGCTTTCCTGGTACTTTGGGTTCATGTGAGCGAATGGTCTCCAGCACCTGTTGCACCGGACCGTGAACCTCATAGGGGAACTCCCCGGTCAGAATCTGAAAGAACATCACACCAAGTGAATAAACGTCGGACCGAATGTCGATGTCGTTGGGTTTGCCTTCTGTCTGCTCCGGGCTGGCCCACGGCACGGAACCCACAAACTGCCCTGTATAAGTCATTGTCGTAGCATCGACACTGATTTCGCGATCCGCTGTCAGCTTGGCAAGACCAAAGTCAAGAACAAACGGCTCACCATTCTCGTGAACCATGATGTTGCCGGGCTTGAGGTCGCGATGAATGACCCCACGCAGATGTGCTTCATTGACGGCATCGGCAATCTTCTCAAACAGATTGACGGCCGTTTGCACGCTTACTTGAGAAGCACGAATGTGCTCGTCCAGTGCGACACCGGGAATGTAGTCCATGATGAAATAGCAATACCCATCACGGATTCCGCTATCGTGGATCGACACGATGTGAGGATGCCGAAGAGAAGCAAGAATTCCGATCTCGCGTGTAATGCGATCGAGGTCGTGCGGCCCCGTCAACGGTGTTTCGTATACGACCTTAACGGCCACGCGCTGACCGGATGCGAATACACGCGCCTCATACACGATGCCTTGTCCGCCACGATGGATTTCGCGGAGAATGTCGCAACCGGGAATTGTCGGAATTCGATGCGTTCCGCTTTGCCTTTTCGAACCAGCCGCGGCGATTCCACTCCGAGCTTGTCCACTCCGAGCTTGTCCACTCGCACGAGCACGCTCCACAGCGCGAAGGGCCTGCAACTTGGGCACAAGTTGATCCGCTAGATTCGGATGGTTTCGCAGGATCTCCTCGTCGTCGACCAACTCGCCAGCCATTTGTCGGCGCGCAACGTCTTCCAGTACTTCCGCGAGCGAATCGTCATGATCGCTTTCAACTCGAAATTGATCGTGGCCAGTCATCAGAACACTCAGTTGCCGGTCAGATAGCGAGACCGCGAGCCGAGTAGATTTCGGAGCCTCTGCTTCGCGTCATAACAAAGGTTGTGCACCGCACGCTCCGATCGATTCATGTAGCCGGCAGCCGCTGCCACTGTCAAACCGCGCAGATAGACCAACTCGACCGCTCTTGCATGTTCATCCGTCAGATGATCCATTGCATAACGCACGGCCTCAATGGCCTCCAAACGAGCCACGGAACGACTGGGTGTGCGCTCGACCGCATCGATTGTCTCCAGCAAGAACAGAGCGGAATCGTGCAAGGGACTGGCAACTACCTGGCGCCCCGATCCACCTCGTTTCTGCGCCCGATGAAATTGGATTAGATTGCGTAGCCGGTTCAATGCAATCGTTTTGACCCATCGAACGAATGGGCCTATTCCGCGGGGTTCAAAATTGGAAGCGCTTTGAAAAGCTCGAGCGTGTGCCTCCTGGATCACATCGTCTGCATCGAGATGCCCTTGCAAATC
>JBMYUM010000182.1:7980-8235 GCA_049605375.1 Phycisphaerae bacterium
CCATAGGGATCTTTCTCATGAGATAAGCGTGCAGATCGTCGCGGGTCTCCGCGAGCAACACCGCGAGCGCAGCTTCGTCCCCGGCGGCGGCACGCCGGACCAGTCGATCCACCGATGAATCTGACGAAGACTCAGACATTGAATACTCCACGCGCCGACCCGCGAGCAACCGCTAGAAAGCTTGCCGTAATATCTGACAGGAACTTTTATAATAACCGCTGATTTCACGTAATTCCAGCCGTGAAAAGCCCTCCA
>JBMYUM010000183.1:0-8209 GCA_049605375.1 Phycisphaerae bacterium
CGACGGATCAGACATGGCGATTGTTGGAAAAATCGAGCACCGCAAGGGGCGTCATGGCAGACGAGGCCGACTGAAGTCGCTCGCCTTCCTGCCGGCCATGATGTCCTTAGGCAACTTGCTTTGCGGGTTTACCGCCATCTTCTTTGCGATGCGCGCCGTGGTTGCTGCCACGCTCATGCCCGAGTCTACGTATGAACTTCCCGGTAACTTGCTGGAACTGATGCTTCCGTCCTTTCTTTCGCTTGGTGCCGGGCTTGTGATCGTGGCCATGGTTTTCGATGGTCTCGATCCATTGCTTGCCCGCGTCACACGAACGAGAAACGACTTTGGAAGCCAACTTGACAGTTTGGCCGACATCGTCTCATTCGGTATCGCTCCGGCAACGCTGATGATCGCCTTTATGACGTTGCAGTTGCAGAGCGACAAGATCCTGCCTTCACCGGTCAGTGCGCACGTCCTGGGGCGGTTCGCATGGGTCTGTTCGGCGATCTATGTGGCGTTTACGGCCATTCGCCTGGCACGCCACAATGTGGAGTATATTTCACCCAAAAGAGGGCGACGCGAATTCCGCGGGCTTCCCACGTCAGCCGGCGCCGCGGTGATTGTCTCCCTTCTTATTTTTCAGGATCAGGAGATGGGTGAGACTCTCCGTCCCTATCTTGTCTATGTGGTTCCGTCACTTTCCGTCGTTACTGCTTTCCTGATGATCAGCACCGTTCCCTATATGCGTTTTCATCGTACGTATCTCGTGGGTCGGCAGCCTTTTGGCCAGTTCATTGGTCTGATGATGATTGTCGCCGTTTTCTGGATATACAAGGCACCCACCCTTGTCCTGCTGGTCTTGTGGTACCTCGCGAGCGGGCCCGTCTCGGCGTTTGTTCGTCGTATCCGCGGTGAGGATCAAGACGATGAGGATTTCTTCACGCTACCCTTCGACCAATCCCGGGCATCCGGCTAACCGTACGGCAAGACGCATCTGTTCCCTGACTACATTTCACGCTACGATCAATGCAGATTGAAGTGGAACGTTGCGAGCCGGACCGGGCGATTGGGATCCATGCCGGCAAGCGGAATGCAGGGAGCTTTCAGGATCATGCCGCAAGATACTATTCGCGTCCGATTCGCGCCGTCACCGACAGGCTATCTACACATCGGAGGGGCTCGAACCGTTCTCTTCAACTGGCTGCTGGCCCGCAAGGCCGGCGGCGTTTTCGTATTGCGGATCGAAGACACCGACCGCACCCGCCACGTGGAAGACTCGGTTTCCAAAATACTCCAGGATCTGCGTTGGCTTGGCATGGACTGGGATGAAGGTCCGGAGAAGGGGGGAGATGTCGGCCCCTATTTCCAGAGCGAGCGTCTCGACATCTACCATCAGCACCTCCAGAAGCTGCTTGAATCAGGCGATGCCTACTATGCCATGGAGACACCTGAAGAGTTGGATGCCATGCGCCAGGCCGCACAGGCTGCAAAGCGCAATGTCTATTACCAACGCCCGGACCCATTGCCGACGATCGAAGAGGGCGAGCAAGCCAAGGCAGAGGGAAAAAGAGTCGTTGTTCGGTTCAAGATGCCGGGCACCGATATTACCGTTTCGGATGACATCCTTGGCGACGTCACACTTGCCGCCGATCAACTTGAGGACTTCGTGATCCTGAAGGGAGATGGCTACCCGACGTATCACTTTGCCTGCGTCGTCGATGACGAGCTGATGGGGATAACGCATGTCTTGCGTGGCCAGGAGCACCTGATGAACACGCCCAAGCACGTGGCCATGCAGCATGCGCTGGGTTTCCGCACGCCGCGATATGGTCATATGCCGGTCATCTTCAATATGGACGGCTCAAAGATGAGCAAGCGAGACAAAGAGAAGGCGTTGGAGAAAGGCGAAATACCACCTGAAATCGATGTCAACGATTTCCGCGTATCGGGCTACCTTCCGGAAGCGGTGATCAACTTCATTGCACTGTTGGGATGGTCGTCCGGTGACGATCGTGAGCGGTATACGCTGGAAGAACTGAAGGAAGCGTTCTCCGTGGAACGGGTGGGTAAAACGAACGCGCGCTTCGATCGCGTCAAGCTTCTGTCTTTCAATACCGACTGGTCCGCGGACACTGCGGAAGACCGACTGCTTGAGGCATTCAAAGATTACATTTCCTGTCAGGATGATTCGACCATCCCAGGAGGCGTATGGTCCATTCAACCTGAAGGACGAGCACCATCGGATGACGATTGGCGTTGGATGCTCAAAGTTGGGCACGGATTCCGTACCTTTGCCGAGCTGATTCGCAAGTGTCAATTCCTGCTCAAGTCCACGGATTCGATTGAATACGACCCCAAAGCTGTCAAGAAAGTACTCATGAAGAAGGAAGCTGCGGGCTGGCATATGCTGGGGACACTGCACGATCGACTCAATGCGCTCAGCGAATGGAATGAAGCGGCCGTCGAAGCAGATCTCGCTGCTTTGGTAGAACAGACAGGTGCCAAACTTGGCGATGTTGCGCAACCGCTGCGCGTGGCCATCTCAGGGACTTCGGTCAGCCCGACCATTGCCGCTTGCCTGGACAAGCTTGGCAAGGAAATGACGCTTGAACGCATCCAGCGCTGCCGTGACATGAACAAACCCGAAGCGTGAAGAATCCGGGCACGCTAGGCGGTCTTGATGCGTGTCAGTCGGCTCTCGATGCGTGCAAGCAGGAAATCGAGCAGCACCGCCAGCACGCCGGCCGGGATAGCGCCCGAAAGAACCAGTGAAGTGCGATTGAGTTGCAGGCCGGTCACGATCGGTTGACCAAGACCACCGGCACCGATGAAAGCAGCCAGTGTCGCCACGCCGACGCTGATGACGGTGGCCGTGCGAATGCCGGCCATCACGGTGCGGGCTGCCAAAGGTATTTCGACCAGACGGAGGATTTCAAGATCCCTCATACCCATGCCGCGTGCGGCTTCGATCAAGTGCGGATCAACGTTGCGGATCCCCGTGTACGTGTTTCTAACGATCGGCAGGAGAGCGTAGAGAAACAATGCGGCGATGGCTGATGGAACACCAAGGCCAAGAACCGGTATGAAGAAGGCGAGTAGAGCTAAACTTGGGATCGTCTGAATGATACCCGTCACACCAAGCACGGGACCGGCCAAAGACGGGTAACGAGTCAGTAGGATACCCAGTGGAATGGCAAACAGAACGGCCAGAACGACAGCCTGCCCCGTCAACAACAGGTGGTCGATGGTATGCTGTAGCGTTGCAGGGCCTTGTGTCGCGATGAAATCCGACAACGACGCCGAATCTTGATCATCTTTCTGATGAGACGCGAGCGGTGTGTCGATCAAGCCCAGCCGTTGACGCAATTCTCGGGCAACATCCTCATAGGACTTCCCCTCCAGCTCAACGGCGTAGTTCATTTCCTGCATCAACGTATCGCTGATTCGAAAGGCGAACTGACTCAGCACCTCGTTGACCTCGGGATGAGCCACGATGACATCCTGCCGAACGATCGGAGCGCAGTCATAGGGGGGGAAGAACTGGCGGTCATCTTCGAGCAATTTGACCTTGAACTTCTGCAATTTGCCGTCCGTGGTGTAAGTCTCCATCAGATCGACCTGACCGGCATCCAGGGCGGTGTAAAGGAGCCCATGTTCCAACCCCTTCACGTCTGCAAACTTCAGTCCATAGGCTTTCTTAAGTCCAAGGAACCCGTCCTCACGATTTAAGAACTCCAGTGTGAAGCCAGCAGTCAGCGAGCCCATGTGGGGCAAAAGATCGGAAACCCGTTCCAGGTTCAGGTCGTTGGCCATGCTTTCGCGCACCGCAAGAGCGTAGTTGTTGGCGAAACCGAAGGGTTGAAGCCAGACGATGCCAAACCTCTTGAGGTATTCCTCGCGAACATGAACGTAGGCTCGCAGCGGGTTGGTTACTTTCTCGGTCAGGCCAAGGTGAATGGCCCAGCCCGTGCCGGTGTATTCTGCGTAGACATCGATTTCGCCGCTTTTCAGTGCGCTGCCGACGATCATCGTTCCGCCGAGGTTGATACGTCGTATCACGTTCAGATTTGTCTTCGATTCCAACTCCTGTGCCATGGCCTCACCCAGGATTCGATTTTCGGTGAAGCTCTTGCTGCCGACCGTGATCGTGTCATCAGCAACCGAGAGTCGCGCAGGCAGACACATGACGACGAGGATCCACCATCCGCCAGCGAGCCTGCGCGCGGCATGTCGGGTTCGGTCGGTAAGCAGAATCGTGCGTCGCATGGAGAACATCAGGGAACGCATCAGTTGTCTCTGTTGGACGGTGATAGATCTTCGTTGAAATGGTCCGCCATGAAGGCGCTAACGAAGGCGGTAGCGGGATGGTGCTCGAAATCCTCTTGTGTGCCTACCTGCACGAGCCTGCCCTCATTCATTAACGCGACCTGGTCGCCGAGCTTAAAGGCCTCCGCCATATCATGGGTAACAAGAAGAACTGTTTTACCGACACGGGACTTGAGCTGAAGGAACTCCTCATGAAGCTGTGCACGTGTGATCGGATCAACCGCGCCAAATGGTTCGTCCATGAGTATGACCGCCGGGTCCAGCGCAAGGGCGCGAGCGACACCGACTCGCTGCCGCTGGCCGCCGGATAGCTCCGAAGGGGCACGATGGGCGTACTCTTCGGGATTGAGGTTGACCAGTTCGAGCAACGCGGACACCCGAGCGCGAATCCGGCGACGATCCCAGCCTTCCAGCCGACACATGATGCCGCAGTTCTTCTCGATGGTCATGTGTGGGAAGAGGCCGCCGCGCTGAATGACATAGCCGATGCCGCGCCGCAGTTTGATCGGGTCGGTATCCTGAACATCCCGGCCGTCGACACGAATAACACCCGTCGTCGGCTCGATCAGTCGATTGACCATCTTGAGCGCCGTTGTCTTGCCGGAACCGCTGGTGCCTATCAGGCATACGGTGGAGCCTTGAGGAACATGCAACACGAGTTCGCTGACGGCTGCAATCTCGCGCCTGTGGCTGTCCACATAGGTTTTGCTGGCGTTGATGAACTCAATCACGTCGGACGTAAGTGCTTTCTTTGGCTGTTGATCAATGACGGCGATTACGCATCAATATTCTCAGAGATGGTGACGGCGAGAACATGCTCGTTGCCGTCTCGAATGGCTAACTGTGTTGCTTCGTCGAGCGGCCCGTCGAGAACAATCTGGGCGCAAGCGGCATCCGAGCCGGCGCAGATGATGTTCTGCATTTCTTCCACGTTGATACCGCTGTGGCTGATCTTGTTCAACGTGTGGGCCAGTACGCCCGGCTTGTTCTTGTGGCGAACAACAAGAACATAATGGGCAGGGGCATCTTCGCGGAGATTGACGCAGTTGCAGACTTCTCCATTGCGTACAAAGTGGGTAATGATCCGAACCGTTTCCCTGGCGATTTCATCCTGCGCCTGATCGGTCGATGCCCCAATATGATGGGTGCCATAAACCACGCCCTCCAGGTTCACGATGTTATCTGCAAATTCGGTGTCGCTGGCGCCCGGTTCATGTTCGAATACGTCGAGCCCTGCACGAAGGTTCTTCGTCGTGATTGCGTGCTCCAGTGCGCTTTGATCGATAACCTCTGCGCGCGAAGTGTTGATGACATAGCTACCTGGACGCAGTTTGTCGATCACCGACTGATCAATGATCTTCTCCGTTGCCTTGTTGGCTGCCAGATGGATGGAGAAGACATCGCTTACAGACGCAAGCTCGCCAATGGTCTCACAATACTGAATACCATATTGCTCGGCCACTTCCGGCGTAAGTGAACGGCTCCAGCCGGCGATATTCATCTTGAACGCTTGTGCGCGACGCATGACGGCTTTTCCGATTTCACCCATACCGCAAATTCCGAGTGTTCGACCCTTGAGTCCGCGTGCCTTGGCGTACTCTTTCTTTTTCCAGAGTCCGCTTCGAAGGTCGACCACGTTGTCGGCGATTCGCCGATCGACAGCCAGCATGAGGCCCATAGCCAGCTCTGCGACGGCGATCGCGTTTTTGCCGGGGCAATTGGCCACCATGATGCTACGGCGCGAGGCTTCTTCGACGTCAATGTTGTTGTAGCCGGCACCGGCTCGAACGATCAGCGCCAAATCGACGGATGCTCGCAGCATCTCCGCCTTCACTTTTGTTGATCGCACGACGAGGACACGGCACGATGTGTCGCGTATGGCGTTTGTCAGTGCGTCGTCCTTCAATTCCGGCTGGTAGTGAACTTCGCATCCCGATTCCTTCAAATCTGCAATGCACCAGTCTGCCAGCTTGTCGGCAATGAGAACTGCGGTTCTGCCCATCGTTCGTTCCTCCTCTAACGAAGCCAGTCATTCAGCGGATTGTCCGCGCATTTGGCGCGGTTCGCAAGTCAGCTGGGATCACAGGAGGCAGCTGGTTGAGTCAGGGGCAGGTTTGGTCATAGCGCAAACAAAAGACGCGCCCTCCGAGAAGGGCACGTCTGATGTTTATCTACAGATGGAAGAGGCGAAGCCTCGACCACTTACGGGCACTGGAACTCGGGCTCGATGCAAACGCTGGAGTACGGCGTCTGCTGGAAGGCCACGATCGACTGCAGCACATCCTCAAGGTTGTGAACCATGTTTGTGTTGCAGCCGGCGATGTCCGAACGGATTCGCGTGTTGCCTTCGACGAACAGGTTCTGGAACGCCTGCACAGCAGCAAGTGCGTCACCCAGGTTGGCCGTGCCGTTGTTGTCAATGTCACCGAATGCCCAGGTGTCAACGTCCGCTGAAGCCGTCAGACTTGGGCTGCCCGGCGAACCGCAGTCAGCTTGGACCTGGAACGTTGTGGACGGGTAAACGAGTGAACCGGTCACCCAAACCACGTCACCCCATTCCATCGGCGTGAGCCAGAGGGCGTCAGCGGGATCATCAACAAGGCGAGCGGCACTTCCGTCGACCGGACCGTCAAGCGTCAGGTCGATGGGAAGAAGGTCATTCTGAGCATCCCAGGCGCCGACATACTGAGGATTACCACCGTCACACGTGGTGACGACAAGTGCTACAGCGTTTCCACCAGGCGGCGGAATGATCTCGATGTATCGCGACGATACGCTTGCAACGATCGGCGTGTCGCAGGCACAGCCGAATTCTTCGGTGCAATCCTGGCATGGCTCTCCTGCACTGTCGCAACCCGTAACCGGATCACCGTCAATGCCGATACAGATTTCCGGGCCGTTGCAGAAGACGCCGTCATCCACACAGGCCGTGTTATCCGGGATGAACCGGCAAACACCAAGGACGTCGTCGCAGTCATCAATCGTACAGGCGATCGCGTCGTTGCAGTCACTGTCGAACACGCACTCTTCGCAGAACGGAATCTGGTCACCAGTGCAGACACCGCCGGTGCATGCGTCGTTCTCCGTACACTTGTCGAAGTCGTTGCATGAGTTTGTGTTTGGCAGGTTGTCACACGAATCGGTGCCCTCATTGCAGGAGTCATCCGTGCACGGATTGCCGTCGTTGCAGTCAATCGTGGTGCCCGGAATGAAGACGCCGTCGAGGCACTGATCCACACCGTTGCAGAAGATGCCGTCCTGGTCGAAGTCACCCGTGAGCGGGATGAATGTGCAGGTCTGGAAACCTTCATTACAGATGTCGTCGGTGCAGATGTTGTCATCATCGCAGATCACGCCACCCGATACGCAGGTGTTGTTCGAACAGATTTCTTCACCGTTACAGAAGATGCCGTCCGCACAGGTATCATCAATGAAGCACTCAACAATCGAAACCGATGCAGAACCCAGGTTGCCCTGGAGCTGGCCTGCAGTACCACCGTCAATACGGGTAACGGTGCCATCTGCACCCTTACAGTCGGCGATGATAATGTCGGTTCCGGCGGTGATATTCTGCAAGGCAGTGAATTCGAACGTGGTAATCTTCAGACCCGGTGAAGGCGTAGCCAACGCAGGATCGCCGAGCTGCGAAAGTGCAGCATAGAAGGCATTACCATCATCGAACGTTGTGTTCAAAATCTGCTCCGGCGGAAGGAACGACAGCAGCCAGGTATACGGACCGTCGTTGATGACGCCATTGAGCTGGATCAAGGTCGGGTCCCAGTTCAGAACCACGTCGATCGCGAACATTTCATCATCGGGGCCGCTGGCGTTGACGGCGACGTGGGTGTGTTGCGGAGGACGTTTGTCGGCAGCCAAAGGATTGAAAATTGCGCAGTACGTG
>JBMYUM010000184.1:0-8124 GCA_049605375.1 Phycisphaerae bacterium
GCCCCTGCTCTCCAGATTGAACCAACCACCTTTCCGGGTTGAAGTGCGCGAGCCGTCATTTCAAATCTGGCAAATTCTGATCGATAAATAGGGAAGCACCGAGACCGGTCATGCGTCTGAAAAGGCGGTTCCAGCCCACCCGTGCAGCGCTGCGGAGCTATGCGGGAGCCGCTTCTGAAATCGAAGTTCAGTTGTCGAAACATGTCGGGAGCAGTATGCTCTACCGGTATCAGGCGGGGATTCGTTGGTCGTTGAGACCCGCCGGTAGAACGGGGAAATAAACGCCGCAGGGATGCGCGGCTTTTGTTGGAGTTTCAGGATGAAATCACACGTAGATTCCAAACTGAATCGTGCCAAGCGATGGCTCACGTGGCTTACCGTCGGTGCAGGCGCACTGCAGGCACCGGTTTGTACGCAAGAGCAGATTGACCAGCAAATCGAAGCAGGACTGACCGCGGCCTTCAACATCGCTGCCGTCGGTTTGGCCGACCAGCTGTTCAACCTCTCGCCTGACCTGTAACCAGCGCGTGATCAAAAACGACTCCAGCGTTGCCTGGTCGGCACGACCGGCGACACGCACGCCATTCGTTCACATGAACCCAATTGACAATCATGAATGTCATCGTTGACGTCTGCATCGTACCCATGGGTGTCGGCGTGTCCGTCTCATCCTACATCGCGGAGTGCGAGCGGATCCTGAAACAAGCAGGACTCGTGCCCCATCTGCACGCGTACGGCACCGTCGTTGAAGGCGAATGGGATGCCGTCTTTGCCGCCGTTCGGCGATGCCACGAACGCCTTCACGACATGGGCGTACCGCGCATTTCTACCTCGGCACGATTCGGCACGCGCACGGATCGCGATCAGAGCATCACCGAGAAAATCCAGAGCGTGGAAGACAAGTTAACCTGACAAGCAGGGTCACGCGCCGGCGCGGCTTACAGAATGCGCATCGCAACCAACGTGCGATCATCCTCCTGCGTGGTCTGCCCCGTGTACGCCAGAAGTTTGTAGGTCACACAGTCGATGATGCTCTGGGCATGACGAATATCTTCCCGAACGCAGGAAAGCAGGCGCGTTCGACCATACATTTCCCCTTTCTCATTCATGGCTTCCGTGATGCCGTCCGTGTAGAGCAGCAACGTATCGCCCGATTGCAGCCTGGTGCTGGTTGAGGTGTAGGTAAAGCTCGGCATGATCGCCAGCGGTAATCCCTGCGCCTGATCCAGCTCCGTCACATGGAGCTCACGATCGACAACGAGGGGTGGATTATGGCCGGCGCAGGCATAACACAACGAGCCGTCCGACGGATCATAGATGCCATAGAACGCCGTAACGAACATCGGAAGGTCAACACCGAACTGTGCGCACAGCCGCTCATTCATGTAACTGAGCACGCCCGCCGCATCGGCACGGTCCCGTTCATACGCATGCAGCATCGTTCGAAGAATGGCCATGTACACCGCGGCCGGCGTTCCGTGCCCGCTCACGTCCGCGATGAGCAACCCCCATCGCCCCCCTTCGAGCGGTATGAAATCGTAGTAGTCGCCACCGGCGCGGGCAGCGGTGGAATAGGATGCAGCGATGTCCGTCCCGGGAATCTCCGGCAGCGCATCCGGCAACAGCAGTTTCTGAATCTCGCCCACACTCTTCAGTTCACGATCAAGTTCGCCGTACGTCGACTGCAGTTCCTTGCGAAGCACAAGAGATCGCGTAGCCAGACCGAAGAGGTTCGCACGAAGAACCGAGTCTGCCAGATCGATATGATCAAACCCGGTCGGATCCGGTGAAAAACGAACAACCATGTTGATCGCTCGGCCTTCGTCGAACAGTGGCAGTGCCAGCAGCGATCTCGCCTCGGGGAGAAACAGGTGTCCCGGATCCCCCTGATCGATCGAGACGTCCCGGATCACCCGGGCAGCGTCGCCGTAGAGCAGCTCCGAGAGTATGCCACCCTCAAGAATCGGCAGCTTTGATTGCTGCTCCCATGGATTGACGTCTTCTTCCCACGTTGACGAGCGGGTCACGCGCAAATACGGCTCGACCAGATTGCGTCGGCTCAGCGAAACGGAGCCGCTGTCACCGAACAGCACGCCCGCCCGTCGCCGAAAGGCCGAGACCAGGTCCTGCGGATCCGTCTGAAGGCTGATCTCTTTGACAATGTCCATCACAAGGTCGTATCGATCCTGTCCGGCGAACCCCGGCGTTGAGAGTTCGCCTTGAGCGCTTGCCGATAATGACGACGGAACGCCATCGCCGGATACGTGTCCGGACGATGACGGCAGGTTCTGATTGTCTGGCTGGTTCATACCGGTATTATGGCGAGTCGCCGCAGTGGTTGCCACCCGGGAGCACGTGGCAACCGAATCATCTGAGAACGGGATTGAGGAGTCCGGTCATGGTTGACCACGAAAATCGCTCCTCTGCAGGAGAAGCCGATGGCTGACGAAGCACAAAGACCAGACGACGAGTCGATGGACCAACCACCGACAGATCCCGTTGAGGAGGCGTCGTCGGGGCCCGACGAAAACGGCGATGCCGAGACGGCTACTCCCCAAGCCAGTGATTCCGGGCAAGAAGAGTCGGATGCTGATACCGCGGCGGCCAAACTCGAGGAGCAGGCTTCGGCAGAGAAGAAGTCGGAATTACTGGGTGTCACCTCCAACGTCGATGCGTTCTCGGCCGAGCCGGAGAAGGAAGATGAGGACTCCGGCGCCGGCGATCTCGACGAGCTCGATCGCATTCTCAGCGAAGACGATGAAGAGCCGAAAGCCGGTGAGGCATTCGAGGTTGAAACATGCTGTTCGGTCCGTCGCATCGCGCTCGAATTGAAACACGTCGAGCAGCAGGTGCGTGAGATCCTTGATTCACTGGACACACGCCGCAAGCGTCGCCTGACTGGAACGCGGCGGTGGCTCGACCTCCAGGAGGACATGATCAACTGGCGTTACGGCAACAAGTTTGATGTGGCCACGCTTGATCGTCTTCAGCAACTCGTCGCCCAGCGGCATCATCTTTACCGGCGACTGCACTTTCTTTCCGGCACGCGTCCGACCTGGAACAGCTGACGGGGCCAGTTTGCCTAGGGCTGCTCGATACCGTCCACGTACTCGGTGATTTTGACCTGCGAGCCGTCTTCGCTCCACTGGTACTCTGATCCCTGCTTTTGGCCGTTCACCCACATGACTTCCCGACGTTTGGAACCGTTGGGATGCCATTCGGTGTAGAGTCCGTTCCAGGCACCGAGGTCCATCGTCCAGCGCCGTGACATCTGGCCATCAGAGAACCATTCCTTCCAGACGCCGTGATCGCTGTTGTAGGCGTATGCGCCTTCCTGCCAGCGCTCGCCGGTGATATGCCATGCGAGTTTCGGACCATGACGGACACCACAGACGTTGGTGTATTCCAGCTTCTTCTGTCCGTTGTCCCAGTAGTGGATCGTCTTGCCGTGTGCGATCAGGTTGCCGTTGGGAAGCTTGACCACTTCCTGTCGAATGGCGATGCCACCGGTCGCGTGTTCGGTCTCGACCACTTTCGTTTCCAGATTGCGGCAGGCGTCGTCTTCCGGCAGTTCGAGCTCCCCGATCGGAACGGGACCGGATTTCGCTTCTGCACCGCCGTCTGTCGATTCGGTATTATTGGGCTTGGCATCCGTACCTTGTTTCGCAGATCCGTTGTCGTCACCGGTTTCGCAGGCTGCAGCGAACGCCATCAGCGAAATCAGAAGCGTTTGAACCGTCCATTTGTATCGATCAGACCACATGTAAGGGTTCCTTTCATGGCATCACAGTCCGCCGTTCGCATGGGCGTCAGGCGGAGCACCGCCCTTTCGTGGGCGGTCACAGACACGTTGAGCCGCTCATCAGGCTGAGATTTGCAGACCTGACGGCGGTTGAGCCGGAGTTTTCTTTCCTTACCCCCTTCGGCTGGGGTACTATAGCCTCGACGGCGACGTTGAGAAGTCTCGCGGCGCCGAGGGGTGACGATTCGCAAACCGGGTAACATCTGATGCTTCGCCATTTGAGAATCTGGATCATTATGGCACTGGTGAGCGTGGGTGGTGGTTTCGTTCATGTAACATTGGCCGAACCCAAGTCTTACGATCATCACCGCGTCGTTCGCTTTGAAATCGGCGATAAGGAAGGCGTTGCGCGTCTGATCGACTGGGGTAGTGAACAGGTCGATTTTGACTTGGAGTGGCATTCCCTGCGTTCGGGGCGTCCGATTGCCCTGCTGGGGCCGTCGGCATGGCAGGCGTTGCAGTTGACTGATTTTCGTTTTGCCACCATCCAGCCGGACATCGGCTCGCTTGTGCAACGCGTTCGCGAAGAGCGTTCGGCGTGGCCGCCGGATAGCGGGGTTTCCCGGGCGGGCGCGACCGCGGGTGGCGACACGTTTTTCTACGACTTCCGAACCTACGAAGAGCATCTCACATTCCTGAATATGTTGGCAGATTCGTTCCCCGATCTCGCACAGATGATCGAAATCGGTACGACCGTTGAAGGTCGTCCCATCTGGGGCATTCGGATTTCGGGCGGTCCTGATGGGCACGATGCCAAGCCGGGCGTGCTGTACCACGGTGCTGAGCATGCGCGTGAGTGGCTCACACCGCCGGTGGTCAGTTACCTGGCACGTCACCTTCTTGAAAACTACGAAAGCGATGCGGACGTTCGATGGCTGGTTGACCACGTGTCGTGGTATCTCGTTCCGGTGATGAATGTCGACGGCTACATCTACTCGTGGGACGTTGACCGCTATTGGCGAAAGAACCGGCGTCCGTTGCCAAGCGGAGACTACGGGGTCGATCTCAATCGCAACTGGGGTGAAGGTTGGGGTGGACCGGGGTCGAGCGGTCAACCGTACAGCAATACCTACCGTGGACCGATTCCGTTCTCGGAACCGGAGACGCAGGCGATCCGTGACTTTTTGATCGAGCATGATCACATCGGTGTTCATGTGGATATCCACTCGTATGGCAATTACTGCATGTGGCCTCACGCGTACAGCGAATCGTTGAGTGAGGATCACCCGGTGTTTCGATATCTGGGTGAAGCTGTCCGTGACGACGTTGAAGAGGTTCACGGCACGAGGTATTCGATCGGAACGATCGCCAATGCCCTGTACGAAGCGAGCGGCGCGTCGTCGGACTGGGTTTACGCAGCGCTTGGCGTATGGAGTTTCACGTTCGAATTGCGCGGTACGGGTTTTTCTGTTCATCCGTCGCAGATTCGCCTGGCATGCGAGGAGAATCTGCCGGCGTTGCTCATGTTTGGACAATGGCTGAGTGACTGTGACCATGATGGTATGACGAACAGTACGGCGTTGGCGTCCGGCATGGCGGAGGATTGCAACGACAACCTTGTACCGGACGCATGCGAGCCGCTTGATACCTGCATGCCGCCGACCCTTTCGCCGGTTGGCAGCCGTTACTTGTCGGTCGGTGTTCCTCCGGGGGATTCGCCGGTTGCGATACGTTTGACATCCACCGCTCTTGGTTGTGTGGATCATTTCATTGGGCCGGAAGGATCGCTTGTGAGTGATCCGACCTATCGCAATCCATCGGAGTGGTATCCACCGGCGAACGAAGCGGGTGATCTTCAACAATCCGTTGCGGTTACGGATGGGCTGATCATTCCCGGCACGCCGTATGAAATTCAGGTCGTTACGGAGACGTCTTCCTCCCTTCCGGCGATGGCTGTGACACAGGTATTCGGCGATGTTGACGGCAACGGCGACGTCAATTTCGGGGATGTGCTGCTCGGCGCGTTGCACCTGCAAAACCAAGGAGGCGGGCAGAACCAAGGAAACGGGCAAAACCAAGGAAACGGGCAGAACCAAGGTGACGGATCGATGTTCGCGGCCGACGTCTTCCCATGTGTGCCAGACGGCAGCATTTCGATCGGTGACCTCACGTTGCTGGTCCTCGCCTTCCAGGAGGTCACGTACGACGACCTCACATGTGCCACGCCTTGCCCCTGATCGAATCATGGTGTCGCTTCCGCGCTGCCATCTGCATGGTGATGACGTCCCCAGCGAGTACGTGCAAGAATCAGCTTCTTTCGATCTGTCTTCTTCCTGCTCCACAGGTAGTACATTGGCGGATCGGATGTGAGCGATCGTAACAGCATCGCCAATCGTTCCGGCGATTGAGACGCCGGTCGGTGCCGCCCTTCTCCTGTCGTTGCTGCGTACCAGCGTGAGACGATAGTCTGAACGACATCCCGTACTTTTCGATCGGATTGGATCTTTTCTTCGAGCTTGCTGTCATGCGGTTCGATTTGCCATGACCGAAGTGCGTCGCGCAATTTCGTGACGGTTTTGATGGCGCGGCACGGCCCGATGCGAATCATACCGGCTTTTTCGAAAACCGGATTGAAGTAGCCGATGGTGGAGAGGCATTCGATGAACCGCGTTTTGATTTTTGAGAGTGAAACGCGCAACAACTGGTGTCCCAGTCCTCGTCCCCGGTAGTCGGGATGGACGATCAGTCGGCGGACGATTCGGAAGTCTCGATTGACGCCGTCGGGTTTGTTTGCGTAGCGACGATCGGTTATTTCGTTTCGGAGTTTGAGATTGATGGGACTGTGCGCGTAGGCAACGAACGCGGCGGCGCGGCGTTCCCGTCGATCAAAGAGTGTGAACGTCTTGTCGACAAATCCCAGTTCATTGGATTGCCTGTAGTGATGGTGCGCGAAGTGTGCGTAGTCGCGTTTGTTGCCTTGCATGACGATGAACCGCCGGCTGTTCCTGGATGTGGTACCTGCGATGAGACTCTCCGTTGGACGCGCGGTCCCGGGTGGGGTTTGCAGTGACAGCAATCGGTCGGGTGCCAGGTACCTGACGCACGCGGTGCGATTGGTGGCGAGTATGAGTCTCATGCCACGCCTTGTCACCAGTTTTCTCAGATTGCAGGCAATGGTCTCGGTCAGGATGTCGTGCAGGTTCTCACCGAATTCGTCAATGACGATAGCGGGGGTTGTTGGTTTCCGCCTTGTGTTCAAGCCGGTCGGGTCGTTGCGCAGAAGCAGGCGTGCCAGCGCCAGCCGAAAGCGTTCACCTTGCGATAATTGGCTGATTGGCGAGAGCCAGAGTCGTGGTTCGGACAGTCCACAGACGGTGAGTGTTTTGATGAGCGGTGCCGGATCGTCGTTTTGCGTCCCGGCCAGTTTCTCCTGTTCCCGTTTGAGATCATCAATGACCGTGGTGTCGTCATGTTCGGTGCGGTGTTCGATGCATCGAATGTGCGTTTGTTCACGGCAGAGGGATCGTAGTCGCGTTGTTTTCCCGCTCCCGGATGGCCCCAGGATCATCAGTATTTGGCCGGGCTTCGGCATCTGGACCGGCTCGGTTGGTTCATCGCAGCGATCCTGTGTGCGATGAGTTTGTATGCCGAAACAGCGTGCCAGCTGGATGGCGGTGCTTGACGTTCCTGGGTGTTCGTTGGCGGATGTGCTTTGCGGTTGCATGGGTTCGGGCATGAAAGGCGTTCCTTGGGATACGTGTTACGAATCTTTACGATCCAAGTTCTTTTCGGGGCGTTCCACCGCCACCGTCTTTTGTATTGATAACGTGTTGGGCGCTCGGTCGAGGGGGGTTCGTGGAGCGATCGCGCGATGCCATGTTGGATTTGAAGCCATACAGGCATGGAATTGAGCCCGAGGTCCGTAAACTTCCGCATTGGTTGTCATGCAGAGCGGGATTTGCTCCCGCATATCCCGACAATGATTGCTTGGCTTTGCTGTTCGCGTTGGATATACTGGGACGTTAACCCAAGAGGGGGTGGTGTTGGATCCCATGCGATTCGACGCACTGATGGCCATGGCTGCTTTGCTGTGGCGGGGCTTGCAAGACTGGATCCGAAATCCGGTATATTGAAATCCGGTGCGATGCGATCCGGTGCATTGAGATCCGGTGCAATGAGATCCGGTGCAATGAAAACCGGGTTACGACATCCGGGTTTATTCGATCTGGGTTTATTCGATCTGGGCTATTTCGATCTGGGCTATTTCGATCTGGGCTACAAAAATTGGGGCAACCATTTGGGAAAGCCATGTGGGGGAACGCTGAGGGGCGTTTCCTGGGGAGAGCGACCTGGTTCACTCTGCGGTGAGCTGGTTGGGGTTT
>JBMYUM010000185.1:0-8088 GCA_049605375.1 Phycisphaerae bacterium
CCTCAATGCCGCGCCTCACGTCTGGCACGCGCGCAGCATGCGCAGCGAGTCGCCGATCTACGTGCCGCAGCAGCGTCACACCAAGATCATGCCTCATGACGGCTTGCCCAATGGCACGATGCGCATCTGATGCCAGGGAAACCGCGACAAGCTGTTCAATCAGCGTCGCCCCTTGCCCCAGATGTTCGGATAGCCGGCATACATCAAGAAACCGGCCGACTCCCGACGCAGCGTCACCTTCAGCAAGCAACCGCCGACCGTCAGCGATCATCATGCGCCCCAGCGTCTTGAGGTGTGTCAGATTGGGTAACTGAGCCGACAGCACGCTACCCGTCGGATCGCCAAACAAAGGAAGCTGGCAACGCTCCATTCGCGAAGCTTCAACAACGATGCCCATCGCCGATCGATTGGCTGCCATGGCGAGCAAATCATGGAGCGGTTTTGCCGATTCCGGCCAATCTGATTCCACGGCATGTTCCAAGGCTGACGCAACCTCGTCATCAGGTGGTACGTAACGGTTCACCGCTTCTAAATAGACCCAAGCCGCGTTCTGCTCCGTCGGAATCACTTCGACCAGCAATCCACGACGAGCAAGATCCTCAATAGGCCATAGCTGATAGACGTCGTCACGGATCCGAATCTCCTGGGCGGAAAGCGCAGTCGCACCCAGCAGCCCATCCGCACCCGCTAACACCATCCCGACGACGACGAATCTCAATCTTCGCATGATCCACTCCTGTACCTCTGGCAGTTCGGTCAAGCCAAGCTTTCAGCAAGATCTGAGTCTGGAAAATGGAGACGATGTCGTTTCGTGTTTGTTATCACCTCTGGACGCGATTCCTTTCACGAATCCTGGAAATTGGTAGTGACAGGACACCCGGGCAGGCCGATAGCTAATCTATGGAATAGGAACGAGCCCGAATTCGTCCGCGCTGGAGCGCCGGCGAGAAGCCACCGGCCTTGTCGGTTCTCCGGGACTTTCGACACTGAATAGAAGAATGGAGTTGTAACAATGAAGAAACCGAATCTCTGGCAGTCTGCCCTGATCGCCCTCGGCTGTGGATTTTTCCTCACAGGCTGTGATGCGTTGGATATTGTCGATGCTTCGTTTGGCCTGGCAGGTGCCATTATTGACGCCACCGACTAGGCGGTTGAAGGCGCCTGACCAACGCTGACTTCAGCAACAAGAATACCGGCCAACCACCGGGAAACGGATTTCCCATACTGCGCGTTGCGATCGACTCCGCGCAAAGCCATAATTCCGCGATCGTGAGTGATAACCCCCAGAATCGCATGGCCGCCCTGCGCGAGCAGATTCGCGAACACGACGTCGCGTACTACGTTAACGCTGCGCCGACAGTTTCTGACGCGGAATACGATCGACTCTTCAAAGAACTTCAAGGGCTCGAAGCAGAGCACCCCGAGCTCGTCACATCGGATTCGCCCACACAACGCGTCGGCGGTGCGCCGATTGACGGCTTCGAACACGTCACGCACGACGTGCCCATGCTCTCGATCGATAACACCTACGACGAAGAGCAACTGCGGAAATTTGATGAACGAGTCAGGAAAGGCCTCGACGACGCTGACTTTCAATACGTTGTCGAGCCCAAAATCGATGGCGTAGCGGCCGCCCTGCGGTACGCCGACGGATCATTTACGATCGCAGCCAGTCGTGGCGACGGCACAACCGGTGACGACATCACCCATGCAGTCCGGACGATCAAGTCAGTCCCACTGGCACTGGCAGGCCGTGGCATCCCGGAACGCTTGGAAGTCCGTGGCGAAATTGTCTGGCCGACGGAAGACTTCGTCCGGCACAATGAGGTCCGAGAGTCAAAGGGTGATGCCCCCTTCGCCAACCCACGGAATGCGACCACCGGTACGCTTAAGCAGCTGGACCCCAGCGTAGCCGCCGGCCGAGGACTCTTGTTTGTTGCCCACGGCTTCGGGCCGATCGAACCGCAGAATTTTCCAAACGACGAAGAGCTGTCGAACGCGTTGCAAACGTGGGGCATCCCAGTCAGCTCCTATCGCTCTGTACACGAAAGCATCGATGACATCATCGCACGGCTTCAGGAATGGGACGAACGCCGGCACAACCTGCCCTACGAAACCGACGGACTCGTTATTAAAGTCAACGACTTCGGTCAGCGCGAACAGCTCGGTTCAACACGAAGGCATCCACGGTGGTGCATCGCCTACAAATTCTCTGCCGAACAGGCTGAAAGCCGCCTGTTGCAGGTCGATTTCCAGGTGGGCAAACTCGGAACCATCACACCGCGCGCGGTCATGGAACCTGTCCAATTAGCCGGAACAACGGTTCGACATGCGTCCCTGCACAACTTCGACCAGATTGAACGCCTCGATGTGCGCATCAATGACACCGTCATCGTCGAAAAAGCCGGCGAGATCATTCCGCAGGTCGTCGCGGTGGTCAAAGACAAACGACCGAAATCGGCGAAGCCAATCAAGGCCCCCCGTGCCTGCCCCGTGTGCAACGGCGACGTCGTGCAGGATGAAGGCGGCGTCTATATCCGCTGCACCAACCCGATCTGTCCGGCCCAGCTGAAGGAACGTCTGATTTACTTCTGCGCCCGAAACCAGATGGACATTGAAGGTGCCGGAAGAAAGCTGATCGAAACACTCGTTGATGAATCGTTGATCACCGACTACGCCGATCTTTATGCACTCCCTGATCGCCGACAAGATCTGCTCGATCTGGAACGCATGGGCGAGAAAAGTGTCGACAACCTCCTGGAAGGCATCGAACAGAGTAAGAAACAGCCTTTGTCTCGCCTTCTCGCTGCGATCAACATCCGTCATGTGGGAAATTCTTCTGCCGAGTTGCTTGCAGACCATTTTGGCACCATGGCGTCCATCATGAACGCCGATGTGGAAGCGCTTTGCGAAGTGGACGGCATCGGTCCGGAAATGGCAGAGTCCGTCATCGCGTTCTTTGCCAGTTCGCAAGGATCCAAGGTCGTGTCACGCCTCGAAGACGCAGGTCTGAATTTCACGCAACCACAAAAAGAGAAAGCGGAAGACACCCCCTTCAGTGGTAAGACCGTCGTCATTACCGGTACCCTCGAATCCATGGGGAGAAAAGAGGCACAGGATAAGGTCAAACAACGTGGCGGGAAAATCGCCAGTAGCGTAAGCAAGAAAACTGACCTCCTTGTGGCTGGCGAAAAAGCGGGCTCGAAACTCACCAAGGCGGAAAGCCTCAGCATTACCATTCTCAACGAATCTGAGTTTCTGACACTTCTCGAACAGGAATAACCTCACCACATTCCGGTCAATCTTTGAAATTTTCGGGAACCGAAACGCCACTCTCCGCTCCAAGCTGGCATAGGGTCGGCCACGGTTGCCTGACCCACCCCAAGAAACGTTCTCGATCTGAATGTCAGCGGCAATCTGCAGCCGCCATCAGAAGAAGGAGAGTTCCATGCTACGTATCGCCCTTTCCGCTTTCATTGTCAGTTCCGTCGTGTCCATGTGCCTGGCAGAAGCCTGGGAAATCAAAGGAAAAAGTGAGGTCAAGGTCATGAAGACCAGACCAACACCCCACGATCCCAAGGCAAGTACCGCTCCCGTTCCCGTCGACATTGTCATTTGCCTCGACACATCCGGCTCCATGACCGCACTCATCGACTCAGCACGCGCCCAGTTATGGGAAATCGTGAATGAGTTTGCGCAGGCCAAACCTGTTCCCGTTCTTCGCGTTGGCTTACTCACCTACGGATCACCGAACAACAGCAACGCCGCCAACGGCTGGGTCGTCCGGCAGATCGGACTGTCCAGTGACCTCGACGCGGTCTACGCCAAGATGATGGGTATGACGACCAACGGTGGTGAGGAGTTTGTCGGATGGGTTCTCAACGACGCCATTCGGACCATGGATTGGTCAACGGACCCACGAGCACTCAAGGTCGTTTACGTGGCCGGTAATGAATCGGCCGATCAGGGTTCAGCAACGTTCAATTTCCGGAGCGTTGGACTGGAAGCGCGGGAACGTGACATCTTGATCAACGCCATTTACGCGGGCAACGCATCGCAGGGTATGGCTGAGTCATGGAATCAGGTCGCCTCGCACGGCAATGGCGAATATGCTGCGATCGACATGAGCGCCGGCTTGCGACAGCGATACACGCAATACGACGACATATTGATCCAGCTCAACACTCAACTCAACGCCACATACATTCCGTACGGGCGTCAGGGCGCCCAAATGCGACTACGCCAGGAAGCACAAGATGCACAGGCATGTCAGCTCGGGAAGCAGACAGCAGCAAGTCGATCTGCCGCCAAAGGAAGTGTCTTGTACGACAACGCACACTGGGATCTCGTTGATGCCTCAAAAGATAAGAAATTCGAAGTCAGTTCCGTTCCCGTCAGCCAACTGCCCGATGCTATGCAGCTCATGTCTGAAGATGAACGGGTGAAATATCTTGAACAGGCGCGGCAGAAACGATCGAAGTTGCAGAAGAAGATTCAGGAAGTCCAGTTGAAGCGACTCGCAGAACTCCGCAAGCAGGAAGAGAATGACGAAAGTACGGAAGGCCTTGGCCGCGCAACCAAACGAACGATCCGCAGCCAGGCGAAATCGAAGAAGATCATCATTCCATGATGCGTTGACATGTCGATGGTGATCGACTTGACGGTAATGGGTCATGAGAATCGGTCCCGGGGATTTGCCAAGGCAAAGGCCCGGGACAGTATTATTTGTCATCCATAGCGTCTCGGCGAGCAACGGCTTCCATCGAGACGTCCCCCAGTTCATCTCGAAGCCACTCCTTCGCCCAGTCCCAGTCGCGGCGTACCGATGCCGACGAAATGTCGAGGTAGCACGCCACGTCTTCGATGGTTTGCCCTGCGTAGAAACGCAGATGAACGACGTCGGCCGCGCGACGCTTCACCTCCCGCATCTTGAGAATGGCCTTGTGTACATCGATCGCGCGCTTCGCCGCCGGTTCCAGCGGTAGTGCCTGCGTATCCACAATGGTCTCGTCAAGTGAGTGTTGCCGTTTATCTCCCCCGCGTTTGAGCGTCTTGCGGCGACGGGCTTCGTCGACCATGACATCACGCATCACGGTTGCCGCGGCCCAGAAGAAGTGCCTGCGGTTCTTCCAGCTGATTTCATCATTTCCGAACATGCGAATGTAAGCTTCATTCACGAGCGCGGCGGGAGGTAGATCTAGGTAATCCTGCTGCGCTCCAATGTGCTTTCGAGCCATTACCCCCAACTCGTCACCAACAATACGAAACAACTCCTCTTTCGCGTCCTTTTCACCGTTGGACGCAGCAATCAAGCACTTCGTGATTCGTCCTGCCACGGATACCTCCAACCGATTTGTGAGAATCGATTCTTAGAAAACATGTAACGAGATGTGGAATGGAAACCGCAATCTTCCTTCAACCTCCTCATCATAACAAAGGAATGCACTGGTTCCACAAGAATTGTCACGGAACCTCGGATTGCAGGCTCGTTTCGTCACCGACCGGTGGCTTCACTTTCCAAAGCCGATACACGTTTTCTCGTTCGTCGTCGTTCGCGACATAGTCGTGTTCTTCTACCAATGAACGATCGCCTGCAAGTCGTCGCGCCATTTTCTTATGATCATTGTCCGTGATCACCAGATGGGCACCAAAGACATCGCGGATATCCTGCAAGCGAATGGATATCTCCGCCTTTTCGTCGCTGCCGGAGTTCGATCCGGACACTGATTCGCTACACGGGACTTTGCCCTGAGTAATCTTCACGAATCGGGTCCAGAGATCGGGTCTTCGAGCATGTGTGAACTTGGGATCCAGTCCCACGATGTAGTGGTTCTTGCTGTTGAAATAGAAGAACACGGGAAAGATATCCCAGTCATCCGTGAAGATTACGTCGCCATTCTTGCTCAGTTTTTTGGCCTCATCCATGACGCAAGCCACGGCGTCCAGATCATACTTGCAACGCAGTGCCTCTCGCGAGCGTGTCAGTGTCACATGACTGGCGCGGAGAACGGGGACCGCAACAAGTAACAGCAGACAAGTCGGCAATACGGCTGCCCACGCCGCGTTCCTTTGCCTAGTAGCGAGAAAGCCGTGTAGGAACCGAACAACACCGGGAAAGGCCAGGAGACTGAAAATGAGGACTTCCCCCCACGAAACCGGCAGGTTGATCACACGTCCCCACCAGACGGCGAACAGCAGGCAGGCAGTAAGCAAAAAGGAACTGACGACCGTTTTAGCTTGCACCGGTTGCCGCGAAAGCCAGGCGCGCCCTTGATCATGCCAATCTCGCAAGACGGGCGCACAAAGCGTGGCCGCGGAGAGCAGTGCAAAGACAGGCCAATACTCCACAAATCGCCTTGCCTTCAGGGTCAGCACAAAGAACACTGTTTTCAGCAGGAGCAACATGAATGCCGGTGCGTCCAGTCGCCTTCCGTCGCGCAATCGCAGGATGAGGGCGACGGCGAGCACCAGGTGAATCGTTCCCGCGAAGCCGGCCGAGAACCACCAGACCCCCTCATACGATCGCCATTCTCGGCCGACTGGAATGTCCGGTGACAAACCGGTACCAAACAACTGCAGCTCCAGGAACTCGAGCATCCCACGACGATAGGGAAACGTAGCGATGCCCGCGATCCACCCGCCAATGCACCATGCGACCGTTCTGACAGGGAAGTGCCTTGAGCCATCCAACGTCAGTAGACACGCACACGCGTAACAGATCACAACGACCGGACCGAAGATGACTCCTCCCAGGTATACGTGAATAAAGGCACCGAGCGCTAACCCCGCAAAAACAGGACGATGGCGCAGCAGCAGGAGCACAATGGTCAGGATCATGACAAAGGAGGGACCGATCGCGCGTACGTACGCGTGCCGCTGGTAGAAGTGGTATGGCAGCAGCAGCAAAAGCAGGAGCCAGAACCCTCGATAGGGAATGCGTAACGTCCGCACGATCCCAAGGGTCAACGCGAATGAAGTCCCCATGCACGTTGCCATTGCCAATCTCGCGCCGGCCATGTCGTCATAGCCGAGCCAGGAAGCAAAGCGCACAAAGAGAAGGAGCAGTGCATGAAACCCGTAATGGTGGCTGACAAAAGCATCGCTCTCTCGCATGAAATATGCGTAGCGAAGCCAGGGGAACTCAGCCAGGAGCCCGAACTCCGGAAGCAATGTCGCCATCTTGAGGTGGTAGAACGAGTCATTGCCCGGCAATCCTCCATCGTGCGCGAGCCCACCAAGGCACCGCGCGAGAACGAGGAAGCCGACCCCGAAAACCGCTGCGTATTCCAGCAGGATAAGCCAGCGCGGCTCAGGACCGTGCGTATGGTCAAGTTTCAAGTTCTGATCATTCATGGCATCCGTACCGGTCAAACCACCACTCCGTCACCGCCCATGTGAAGCGAGGATTGGGTCATGGTCAACAGGACAGATCTGGACCAATCAGAAACGACCTTCTACCATGACTATATCCATCGCCTATGAATTGACCCGACGACGTTGGCATTTCACAACCAACGACCCCAGAGTAGTCAACCGATGAACGACCTGTTGATCCTGCACCAGGCGACAAAGCCTGATCTGGTCCATTATCTGCCCATTGCGACGACGCTGGTATCTATCGTGTTCTGCGCTGTGCTTCTCTTTCGCTACAAGAGCAAAGGCAAAGGGGCGCATCTGCTCTGGTGGGCGTTGGGCGTAGGCTGCTACGGACTTGGAACGGCTCTTGAGAGTTCCGTCACGTTGTTCGGAAACTCCGCTGCACTGAATAAGGCCTGGTACATTGCCGGCGCGCTGCTGGGAGGCTATCCACTCGCCCAGGGGACGGTCTACCTGCTCCTCCAGCGCAGTACAGCCAATATGTTGAGCCTCTTAACGGTACCCGTCATTGTCGTGATGAGTGTCCTGGTGGCGCTGTCACCAACTAACATGGAACTACTCGAATCACACAGGCCGGGCGGCGCCTCACTGGGATGGCAGTGGCTTCGCTTCTTCACACCTTTGATCAACGGATACGCCGCTCTCTTCCTGGTCGGCGGCGCCATACTCAGCGCATGGCGTTTCGCAAGAAAACAGAGCACCATGAACCGC
>JBMYUM010000186.1:0-8001 GCA_049605375.1 Phycisphaerae bacterium
TCGTCGTGCGGGGCGCTGTAGCCGAAGTTTTTTTCGCTTCTCGGCAAGCTACCAGTCGATCAGACAATCCGCTGCCGTTGATGGTTCGATTCATCTCCTGGATCAGTCGGTTGGCCCACGCGGGCGGGAGGTCATCCAGGGGACGCATGGTATACCAGTTTTCAGAGACATATTCATAGGCTTGGGACGGCATGCAGCGGCAGAGGATGGAAGAGACGCGCAGGTTGGGCAAGGCGGTTGAGGCCGACCCGTTCCCGTTTGTCGTTTGTGTTGCGGATTCTGCTGCTCCGTTCTGGTGTTGAAGGTAGACGATCGGACCCATGGGGAGCGGCCCCGATTCGACCAGCCGCGCGACGTATGTTTCCCTACTGATTTCCAGCGGTACATCGACGGCGAACAGTCTGCCTTCAGCGGTTTCTTCACCCGCCTCACGCATGGCCTGTTCGCAGTTGCTTGCCACAAACACGGGTCGTTCCGCGACATCTGTCTGTTGGCCGTAGGGGCATTGCCTTGCACCGCAGTAGAGTGGGAACCAGGTGATCGGCTTTTCCTTGTCTATTGTGATGACGGCGAAGCCCTGCCAGTTTCGTGCATTTTCGTATCGCCACCAGTATGCGCTTGCGTGGGCTGGTCCGCCGGCGAATTGAAGTGTCTGTTCCATGGCATAGACAGTCGCGGCTGACGAATCCACACCAAGTTCGTCATCGTCTTCATAGACGATGCCAAACCGGTCAATCGGGTTTTCCGGTGGGGTGGCGTCGTTCTGTTGGACGATGAGTGGTGCCCATTGGTCGAGTCGACCTCCGAGCTGATCGGGTTTGGGTTTGAAGTAATCGGCGCGAGCAAACTCAGCGTGTGCATCGCGTTGTAATTCCAGCTGGCGGGCATGGAAATGCATGGGGTGCCTGGGCGTCGTGTTGATGCTGCAACCGGCCAGACTCAGGCACAGTGTGATGCTCATGATCACCGCAATCGGTCGCGCGAGTGGCGGTGATTGCGTTGTTGTGTTGCGGTTGATCGGTTCGCGTTCCGGCATCGGTCGATTCGGTTTCTTCCACGTCTCCACTTTGTCGATCATGGTTCCGTCCCCTGGTGCCAGCGCATGCGTTGATGCCGTGGTTACTTGCCGCGTCCTGATGTTCGGGATTATTGAAGCTGTTCCAGTCGCTGTCGAGCTTCTTTCAGTTGCGGATTCAGTTTCAACGCGCGTTCAAAGGACCGTCTCGCTTCATCTGGTCGTTGCAGGCGCAAGAGGATTTCGCCATGGACGTAGTGGTTTCCGGCGTTGCTATCGTCCATCTGGAGGGCTCGTGCCATGGCGGGCTCGGCTTCGTCGAAATTTCCCATCATGAAGAGCGCGCGGCCGTAGATGGTGTGTGCTTCGGCGCTGGAAGAGCGGATCGCAATGGTCTGCGCGGCAACGTCTGCGGCTTCTTTCCAATTGGTCTGCCCCAGTAGGACGGCGGCGCGGACCACTAGTGTTTGGGCGAGGCCCGCTTGAATTTTCTCTGCGTTGTCGAGGGCTTCATGTGCCTCGTCGAACCTTTTCATTTTCAAGTATGCGTTGCCCAAATTGGTCCACATCATGGTGTCCCGCGGGCGTTGTCGAAGAATTTTTTGAGCGAGGTCGATCATTTCGGCGTAGCGGCCAGCCGCGTTCAGTTGTTCGAATTTCGTGATCAGGGATTGTAATGAGCCGGTTGTCTGGTGCAGTTCCTGATCAAGTGGGTCACGCATGAAGAACCACTTGCCCTGGGGGAGTGCTGCGGCTCGTTCGTAGAGTTGTTTTGCCAGTTCCTGTTGGCCGTCTGCATTGAGCGCTTCGGCCAGGTAGAAATGTGACTGGAAGTCTCCCGGTCCTTTGGAGACTGCGAGCTGCAATTGTCGAAGGGCGGTTGCGGTGTCGTTTCGTTGCAGTGCGACTCGTCCGAGGCCCGCGTATCCCAGGGCATCATCTGGGCTCAGTTGTGAGTAACGCGTGAATCGACGTTGTGCGTCTTCGAGTGCGTTGCGCTCGAGGTCAAGCTGTCCGATTCGAGCGTGGAGTACGGGGTAGGTTGGGTTGATTTTTTCGGCCGCGAGGAAATAGGTGCGTGCCCTGGCGTTGTCACCGGTCAGTTGATAGATGCAGGCGAGGTAATAGGGCCACTTGAAAGCTCGTGGATTGTGTTTGTTGGCACGTTGAAAATAGGTTGCGGCGGTATCGTGGCAGTCGAGTGCTTCGTAGATCATGCCAAGTTTACCGAGCGTCGTATCGGTCCGGTTCTTGATCAGATTGCGGTAGCCCGACTCCAGGCTTCGAGCGACCGTTGGTTCCAGTTGGCCTAGATCGGGCGGAACCGGGAGATCGACTTCCTGGCACCAAGCGGCTAGCGCCGGATGGTCAAACGTTGCCATTGGAGCGCCGTCTGCGGCGGTCATGGCTTGAGGAGCTGGAAAGGGCGTGATGGTGCGCTGGGTAGCGGCCTGCTTTGTCTGCTGCGTTGCGGTTTCGGCTTCTCCTGTTGGGGTGAACAGGTAAACACATCCTGCGATGATGATCGCGGACAGTGCGCCATTGACGGGCGTCGCCCAGGGTTCGCTTGTCTGTTGCAAGCGTTTGTCCCTGCGTTTCTTATCCCTGGTTGCCTTTCCCTTGTTTGCTTTGCGCGATGCCATGTTTGATCGACTCTTGCGTTGGTACAGGCGCCTACCGGCTGGCGTTGATTTCCTTGGGTTGCTGGCCTTCGACGAGTTGCCAGTGGCGGTTGGCCTTTACGTTGTTCCAGGTCGCTTTCGTGCCGTCGGTGTAGTGGGCGGTGACGGTCTCCGCTTCTTCGTTCTTTCCGAGTCCGAAGTGGATCCGCGGATCGTTACTGGTCAGGTAGCCTACGTGCGGTCGTACGCGTCGTCGCCATGTCCGGCCATTCGCGGTGACTTCTACCAGGGCGTTGTCAGCGTACCGACGTCCGTTTCGGCCGCGGACATCGAGGATGATCCAGTTGTTCGATCCCTGGTTGTCGTTCTCCCACAGTTCGACTGACCCGCGGTTGTTTGTAATCACGAAGTCGACGTCGCCGTCGTTGTCGAAGTCAGCGACGAGAACGCCACGGCTCATTTCTGCCGGGCCTTCCGGGAATCCGGATACGTTGGCGGCGTCGATGAAGCGGCCGTTTTCGTTTCGCTCGATGTACTGATTGGGTTCGGCGTACGGGGCGTCTTTGCGATGGGATTCGAGTTGCAGGTTGACCGCGCCGTTAGTGACGATGCCCTCAAATTTTCCGTCTGCATCCCGATCGAACAGGGCGATACCAAAGCCGGTGTAGGGCACGCCCCAGCCACCGAAGCCCCACTTTCGAGATTGATCTTCGAACTGGCAGGTTCCATCGCTACCGGTGTTGTTCTGCAATGCGAGGTGTGCCTGATCATGGATATTAGTCACGACCAGATCGAAATCGGCGTCGCCATCAAGGTCTTCGCTGACGACACCCATGCCTGCGATTGCGATGCCGTCGCTGTTGAAGGCGCAGCCCGCCCAGGTTGCTTCGTCCTTGAACGTGCCGTTGCCCTGATTGACCCAGAGGAACGCAGGGTTCTGGTCGTTGGCGATATAGAGGTCCAGGTATCCATCCTGGTTGAAGTCTTCGGCGAGCACGCCGAGTCCGTGGCCAAAGACACCTCTCATGCCTGCGGTTGCTGAGACATCTTCAAAGGTGCCGTCGCCGCGGTTTCGGTAGAGGCGGTCTTCGGCGGGCGATTTGTAGTCTACCGGATTGCAGTAATCCCGGACGCCGGAAGCGCTGTAGCAGGGCAGTTCGATTTGCGGGGACCATTCGAGATAATTCGTGACATAGAGATCAAGCCAGCCGTCGCGATCGAAGTCAAAGAACGCTGCACCGGTTGAAAAACCTGATTCGTCGATACCGGCTTCCTGGGCGCCTTCGACAAACGTCCCATCTCCCTGATTGATCAGGAGTGCGTTGGGGCCGACGTTGGTGACGTAGAGATCCGTGTCTCCGTCGTTGTCGAAATCGGCGGCGTATGCACCCATGCCGTACTGGCTGATGTTGATCTTGGCATCTGCGGTGACGTCGACGAAGGCGTTTCCGGCGTCGTTCCTGAAGAGGCGATCACGTTTTGTTTTCGCGCCGGTTTGCAGGCTGCCGCCCTGGACGAGATAGAGGTCGAGGTCGCCATCATCGTCATAGTCCAGCCATGCGCCTCCGGCACCCATTTCTTCGGGGATGAAGAAATTTCCTTCCGCGCCACAGTCGTGAACGAAGTCGATCCCCAGTTCTTCCGTCCGGTTTTTGAAGTAGGGTTTCTTCGCCGAGGGCTTGGAGGAATCGGATGTTGCTGTACCGGATTGACCGGTTGCTGTCGTCCCATTCTTGCCTGGGGGTGTCGACGCGCGATCGGATGATTGTGTTCTGACGAATTTCAGCGCGGATGCGATCACGACACCGGTCGCTACGACGGCAAGGATCATCGTCAATGTTGTGACGCCGCGTTGGTGGTATTGCAGCCTTGATGGGCCACGCGATGCGCTGGTGGGTCGCCTGGTGGGTCGGTCGGCTGATTCCCTTCGCAGATTCATACTTGTTCGACTTTTTGTACTCATGGGATCGGAGATTGTAGCAGAATCGTCCGGGCATCAACACTCGATGCAGCAGCACTCCGTTTGCCTGCCATTTCTTATCGACCGATCGCGATAGGCATCTGATCTTCGATGGGTTCGAATCGGCGGGATCAGCGTTGTTCACGCAGTGAGCGGTAGTAAGCGACCATCTGTTCCATATCTTTGGCGATTTGTGTTTCACCCTTTTCGACGGCGAGATCGAGAGAGCGTTGTGCCATGGCGACGGCGTCATCCAGTCGACCGGTTTCGGCGTACAGATAGGCCAGCATCGCCAGCAGGTCGGCGTGCCGATGATCCAGATTGGTCGATGCCGTTTCTGCGATCTGCAGCGCTTTGTTCAGGTCCGGCTTACCCAGGACGGTTTCCCGGGCGAGGATCTTGCAGTTTTCCATGGCCAGTTCGGCATTTGCGGGGTATCGCTGATGGCCTTGGCTGAACACGTCGAGCGCGGCTTTGAGGTCCTGATTGGCCGCCATGGATTTTCCGATTGTCAGGAACATCTGTTCGTTGACTGATTTTCGTTCGAGGACACGTCGGAACGCTGCGCTGGCTTCGGTCGTTCGTCCGACTTTCTGCAGAGACTGTCCCAGGTAGAAGGGCGTCATGGGATTCACGGTGCCGTGTTCAATGTCACGTTTGAGGTAGGGGATGGCCTGTTCATCGCGTTCCTCCCATTGGTAGGTTCTTCCGATCATTCGTCCGAGCCCTTGCGTGTGAAACAGGCCCCACTCTTCGACGCGTTTCAACGACGCTCTAGCTGATTGAGCGAGGCTGATGGCATCCTGGCGGCGGTTGGCGTCAGTCGTCGCGGGTCGATTAGCATTGGGTTCCAACGCAGCGGCCGCGCGTTCAAACGCGCTTGTGCCTTGATAGGTGTACCAGCGGATGATGCCACTATGAACCGTGAACGATGCGACCAGAACGGCGACAGCCAGAAAGGCTGTGTCTTTCGAAGTCCATCTTCGGCTCTCTATTTTATTGGGTGCGGTTCTCTTGTTGACGAGCGAAAGCACCATCTTCGATGCGTCAAAGATGATGTATGTGGCTACTACGCTCATGCCGATGGCGAGCAGCAGGGGGACGGTGACGTAGAGTTTGAAGTAGGCCAGAAACGAGGCGGTCCAAAGCAGCGCTATAGCGATTTCCTGTGTGACGGTGAAGGAGTAGATTCCAGATTGGGCGGTCTTTGGTGCGTCTTCATTCTCCTGGTGATTCTGCCTTTGATTGCGGAAGCCGAAGGAGAGTGCGTCGTTGGGGCAGCTTGTGACACAGTCAAGGCACTTCATGCAGCCGGGGTCGACCACCTTTCCATAGAGCCTTACTTCCGTTGCCACATCGACGTTGGATGAGCAACTGGAGGTACAGACCGATGTGCCTGTGCAATCATCGTTCACGCGAATCTTAGCGGGTGACGCACGATCGGCGATGCCAAATAGGAATCCGTACGGGCACCCGTAGGTACAGAATCCCTTTGCTCCCATGACGTAGACGATCACGAAGCCACAGACGGCGAAGGTTGCCGTTGTCATGATGGGGCCGGGGAATGTGCGCCAGAAGTCTTCCGTTGTCAGGTGCCACGAGATGTCGGGTGTTGTTCCGGCGAGCCAGTGATTGACGATGGGCTTACCGTACAGCCAGTAGGCCGCGAACAGGGGAAAGAGGAACGCCAATCTCATTTTGATCGGTTTCGGGACGATTCCTGCACGCAGCATGATCCACCGTGCCAGATCCTGGTAGGCGACGACATGGCAGGCCCAGCCACAGAAGAAACGTCCCAGCAGCAGGGTCGAGAGCAGCAGGACGCACAGGAAGATCAGGCCGGCATTGATAACGCCGGTCTGCAGGCTGTAGGTTCCTTCTGAGGGTTCGAGTGGTGAGATCGTTGAACCCTGGGACTGGTAGTGCCATATATGCGCAGCTGCCAGTATGTGCACCCCGACAAGCACCCAGAATCGTCGCCACCCCATGCGGCTGTTCGACACCCGTTCTGTGACGACGGGTAGTGCGACTTTCCTGGAGTCGGTCGGACTCTTCGACTTCCTGTTGCGTCGTGAATTCATCATGGGGCTAATGTATCAAGGTTTACGGCGTTTGGATCTGCATGCGGTTTTGAAAATGTACGATGTCTTTGAGGTCTGTGGCATGGTCATGATTGAGGTCGGCGGGGCGGCATTGAGTGGGGCTGTCAATGGTGTTCACGCATTGTGTCATTCTGCGGAAGTCGTGGTGGTCGATGTCGTTGTCGGCGTCCAGGTCGCCATCGCCGGCATGTTCGACGACGAGAACCTGGTTCGCGGGTACGTCAACATACTCACTTCTTGAGCCGTCGGGCCAGGTGATCTGCAGGCGTTTGACGCTGGTCTGCTTTCCGAGTCCGAACACGGCTTCAGCTGGTTCCTGCGACATGAAGCTGGTACCGGCATGGATGAGGCGGACAGTTGTCAGTTCTTCGGTTTCGATCCGGACCACGGCACCGATCGCAAAATGGTTGTTACCTTTCATGCGTGGTTTGACGGTCAGGTGGTTTCGTCGATCGGCCAGCCGCGATTGGTGATTGATCAGCAGTCGCAGTGGTCCGTTGTTGCAGGTCTGCATGAGATCGAGATCACCGTCCCGGTCAACGTCGAGTGCGATCAGTCCGCTTCCCCATTCATTGTCATTGAAACCGACGGATGCTGAAACGTCGTCAAATTTGATCTGGCGCCCCAGTCTGTTGTGGTAGAAGACGGACTTGTCAAATTGGAACGTGGGTGTCTCCCATCCGTTGGTGGCGGCGATGTCGAGTCGACCATCGTTATCAGCATCCAGAAAGGTGGCGCCCCATCCCCATCCACCGTAGTCGGCACCGGACGCCTGTGCAATTTCCGTGAACGACATGCGTCCCGGTACGGAGTCATTGCGGTACAGCACGTTGTATTGGAACGGTTGAAAGATGTTTGTTATGTAGATGTCGAAGTCTCCATCGTTGTCGATATCACCAAGTGCCATTCCCATGTCATTCATGGCGTTGTCGAGTCGGACTTCGGCGGCATGGTCGGTGAAGGTCTGGTCGCCGTTGTTGAGGTATAGTGCGTTCCAGAGGAAATCGACGGCGAGATAGATGTCGAGCAGCCCGTCGCCGTCGAAGTCGAACAACGCCGGTTGATGTCCGTAATGCAACGCCGTGTTGACGTTCGCGGTGGCGGTCGCGTCGGTGAATGTCCCGTCGCGGTTGTTGTACAGCAGTTGAGACTTCCCGTTCCACATGGTGACGAACAGATCGAGATAGCCGTCGTGGTTGAGGTCGCCGGCGCTGATTCCTCCACGGAAGGGGATGGTGATGTCGTCGATACGTGGTGGCAGCGGAATCTGGAGATCGGCTTCGACGGTTCGATCTTCGAAGC
>JBMYUM010000187.1:0-7975 GCA_049605375.1 Phycisphaerae bacterium
GACATCCGCGCCACACCGCTGTGCCAGTGCCATGACACCGACACTGATCGCCATATGCAGAAGGATATTCAATAGGTGTTGAGGCCAGGGTGCTTCGCTGACGTACTGAAAAATCAGGCGATACGTGGAGAGTGCGACCGGGCGATAGAGCAGGTCACGATTCGGCGTGTCATCTTTGGTGGCCGACCAGTAATCGGTTGTCCAGATGGACACCCATCCACCCGGCGCTACGATTTTCTCACTGCGTTGCACGATATGAACGCCGTCATCACAGTAGTCATTCAGCGGTGTGTTGATGTAGGAAAGAAGTGCTGCTGCCGCAACAAGCCACCGAGCGTGCTGTTTCCAGAGTGGAATCCTCTGATTCGAATCCGGTCCTGACGGCGGAGCAACTGCGTTGTCTTGGTCACTGTTCGCCGCTGTGTTGTCCATCACTTCTTCCGTCTACTCATCAGTGAACGTATCCGGCACGGCTTCGGGAATGTCCTGAGCCAGGTATTCGAAGAACTTACCCGTTGCCGCGCACAACTCAGCGACATTGGCGCCGATCAGCAAGGTCAGGTTTGAGATCTCATCCTGCTGATTGAAGACGTTCGTCCGACGCTGGAGCAGGTCGTCGATGCTCAGCTTGCCATCAAAGTACTCGGTAACACCCGTTTGGTAATTATCTTCAAAACTCGGCAGTGACGCCAGCAACTGTTCCTTACTGATGCCGAGGGTATCAATACGAATGAGCGGTTCAAGCGTATCGACAAAGATGTCATTTTCTCGAGCCGCGATCGCTTGCGTGAATCGCCAGATGTTGGCTTGCGCCTGGCGCGACAAGGATGTCGTCACCCGTGGATCAACATGACTGACGTCGAAACCAACGGAGGCGGTCCAGTCCGAATTACCCTCTTCATCGCTTTTGCCTTCGATATTGCTTTGGGCGGAGAGCAGCAGTGCGATGTCCCATGTTCCGCGACGCGCCAGGTCCAGCTGGACTTGGGCATTCTCGACCGAATTGCGAAGCGTTGCGATCTCAGGATCTGTCTCGATACTCAGCTGAAGCAGCTCCGCATGGCCTGAGCCCACGAACGGATTGAAGTCAATATCTTCAAAGCTCACCTCGGTATTGAAAGGCAGTCCGATGGCACCTTTGAAGCGCTGAATGTCGATCTGATATCGACCGGTACGGACCACGATTTGGGAATCGACGCTTTCGATCTCGGCGCTGAGGCGTTGCAGGTCAGCCGGCGGCGGTGGATTGGGAAGGCTCTTCAGCTGTTCCCGAAGCGATTTCAAGTCAGCCGACCAAAGCTTGCGATACTCGACCTCGCGAAACAGATCCCGGACGCTGTAGTAACGAAAAAGCACGTTCTGCAAACGATTGCGGACTGTTTGGATGTACGCCAGTCGCGCGTCGTTGAGTTCGTTCTGCCGAAAGATGTCTTCGCTGGTTCGTGTCAGTCGCTGTCGCGATGCGGCCAATGGGTATCGGATGTTACCGCGAATATAAGGTTGATTGCCGATGCCGTCGTTGACATCGACCGTCCGGAATCCGGCCGCGACATCCATACTGGTGGTATCAAAGAACTGCTTTTCGACGCCGACTTCCACGTTGTGGGACCGGGTTCGATCGACGAGTTCATTAGCACGCTGTTCGGTGAAACTATTGTCAAGGCGAAGTCGCGGGGTCAGCGAATCACGGTTGGCGTAGAAGAAGTCGTAGCGGGCCTCTTCCGATTTGTAGCGTTGAAAACTCGATCGAATGTCAGGCTGCAAACTGAACGCCAGGGGAATCAGGGACCGGGGGTTGACGTTCTTGGTATTCCCCTGAATGTCCGTGAGCAGTCGTTCCGGGGGCGGAGCATTCTCCGTCGATTCAGGAACGGGAAGAGATACCTCGGATGTAAAGCGCTGCGAGGGCAGCGTGCTGTTACAACCGGGCATCAGCGCCCAGATTGCCATCCAGGCCAAGATTCCGGCACACCGCGCGACCAACGCTGATCGACCTCGATTCGCACCGGCAGATGCACTTGAGTTAGCCGAAACACCCGCTCGACAAACGCACGCTCTTCCGCCACGCGCGTTTCCGATGTCCGCTTCAGTGGCATACGTCTCTGCGGCAACCACTCCTTTGGGTGTCCTGTCTCGACGTATGGGTGTCCTGTCTCGACGGATGGGTGTCCTGTCTCGACGGATGGGTGTCCTGCCTCTATTGGGTGTCCTAACTTGATTTTCGGCGGCCGATTCTGCGGTGACCGGTTTGCCAACGACCGATGCATCCAGGGACACCCACTCTCTGCCATCCGCGGACACCCATTCTTCTCTGCCGTCCGGCGACACCCACTTTTTCCGCAACATCGACCAAAGACCGTCATGATTACCGACGGGAGGGCAAACGGCATCGCTGAGGGCATCCGGGGACACCCAAGCATCCGGGGACACCCAATGGCCATGAGACCTGGTCAGATTCTGGACACCCAAATCCTGGACACTCAGTGAGTCCTGGACACCCAGTGAGTTTCCAGCTCGCCAATGGCGTAATCGCTTGACGCCCCCAATCAAACCTCGGTCAAGGTGGTTGGGATCACGGGTCAGCTGAGAATAGGCTTTGGATGGCGCCCAGCAACGATTGGACACCCAAGTGATATGCTGCCGAATCAATGCCAAGAGTCCGCCGGTCGTCTGCAACAGTCGCCCCCATTCGTATTGAGACGTAGGCTACACGATCGGCCGCGGGTCTCGGGAGTTAGAATCTACTCCTGCCGTCTCCGAATAGCAACAAATGGGACACCCACGAACCGCATGCATCCGCCCTGAAGCCATCGCAACATGCCGAATATGCTGGACACCCAAGTACCCTGGACTCAAGTATGGACAACGCTGATCTGATTCAGCAAACACAGTTCTAAGAATGGGAAGGCTAGTTGTTGATGAAAAGCCCGCAAACGACATTCGAATTGAGCCCATATTCCGTTGGCAGCCGTCCCCAACACCGGACACAGTCCAACCCATAATCCACTGCAGTCAATAAACTTACAGCAGGATGCAGCCTGGGCAGAATGGAATGGAACGAAAGTCATCCGAACGTCCAGGGGAAACCGATCATCACAATGGCAACCCCCACATGAACTTGCCAAGCCGAGACTTGAACCGAGCAAGTTGCAGCAAAATCGCCCGCTTTGACGTGCTGTGAAATTTGCATACAATCCGCCACCCGCGACCGAGAATAGCGGGTTGTTATCGCAAGAGATCAGTTGCCAGCAAAGAGGTTAGCGGATATACAAGACCTCTTCGCAAAGCGCCGATAGGCGTGGAGAGGCTGGGAGCCAGATCACAGACTCTGGTCGCCTTGCGGAGCAGAAAATCGAATCACGATGCACGAGTTCGGGTGAGCCTGCGACCAACAAGTTTCCCGATTCCTGCATCGCGACATTGCAAGCCCGATCGATAGGCCTGGATCGAGCGGGTGTCTCAATCGGCGGCGTACCCAAGTGGACTAAGGGGACGGATTGCAAATCCGTTATTCGTGGGTTCGAATCCCACCGCCGCCTGTGATGCCTGCCCTACGGCCAACGATTCGCCAAAATCACCCAAGCCCAATCCAATCCATCAGAAGCGATCGTTTATGAAGTAGTCCACCAGCTGGCTTTCGTAAGCAACCTCTTCGCCATCCAGTTCGGCCCGCAACTCGATCGAAACGATGAATCCGGGTACGGCGCTATGACCAAAGACCTTCGCCCGCGGATTGCCCCCCCAGTCGGCAAAGACATCATCAACTTCCACTCGCGCCCCCATGCCACCCTCGAGCACACCAGTTGCCCCTTTGAGTACGAAACCTTCAACGTGAAAGGGTAACTCCTCTCGAATCTTATTGGGATGGGTACTCGGGTGCTCCTCCGGCGGTATCCTCTCCCACTCGAAGAACCCACGCGTTCGCGTACAGTGATCCCCCGTTGAAACATCCGGATCAAAAGTTCGCTCAAGAAAGATTCGGCAATCGCCTCGAAATGCCAGAGTCTCACGAACGGAAACTGCGTGTATTCCCCTCGAGTCTTCCTGCTTACCGCGATGGAACATCCAGGAATCAGGCGGAAACGCCTCCCAGCGAAGAAAGTCTGGATTGTCTACCCATCGCTCATCGTCAACGCAATCACCCGATGCAGCCGGCTCAAAATGTTGCCGGACTAACGGAACAACGTAGTCACGAATGAAGTCCGGATTAAAGACATCAATATGTCGACCCTCGTTGCCCTGCCGACGAAACTCACGTGACCATAGAATGTGAACAAGCTTCCTGTACTGTTCCTTAGTCACTTCATCCGGATTCAATGGCGACTCAAACCCACGAATTCCTGCGGCCGGGATAACGCCGTCGCGGCGATCCGCCGTACCAGAAATTGGAACAAGGAAACGCAAGACACCGTCAGACTCAGATGTGAACGTGTACAATCTATGACTGACGCGTTCCAGCGCCTCCGTCAAGTCATAGTTGTTTGATATTGACGAGCCGAGAAAAACTACATTGTCAACCTGAACATCATCAGGAAGCAACTCAAGCCCAAACACACTAACCGCTGTACCAGCGGAGTGCGCCAAGATTGAAATCGGTGAACCTGGACATGCATCAGAATAAGCCTCTATCCGTCGCGCGAGCCGCTGCCCATGGGCACGCTTCTTCTCGAGACTCATGATCTGATCTATCGGCGCCCCCAGTCCCGTCTGCCACTCGAAGTGTTCGCCCGAACCCTCGAAATCCGCCCCCTCGAAACCATGACGAACATCGTTGGTCCAAGTGGTGAATAGTTCGTCACCACCCGCACCGTCAACAAAGAAAACATAAGGCCCGCAAAGATCCGACTCGGACTCAGCGGGCCTATGACATCCAAAGATCGTCATGCAACATAGCGCACTGGCGCCGATGCATCGCGCAATCTCGCTACGCCCGTTTCTTCTTCTTCGCTGTCGACTTCGACGGTTTTGCAGCTTTAGCATTGCTCGTCGCTTTTGCAGGAACGGGAGCATCGTCTTCCTCAAAATTCTCTGTATCCTCAGCAGCACTCGCGGCACGTGCGGCCGCATCCTCGTCAACCTGACGAGGCATTCGGTTCGCCATGACCTTCTCACGAAGCTCGTTCATGATGTCCGGATTGTCAATCAGGAATTGCTTGGCATTCTCACGACCTTGCCCCAGGCGCACAGCATCGTAACTGAACCATGCACCGCTCTTCTGTACAAAGTTCTCTACGATTGCCAGATCGAGAAGATCACCCTCCGCACTGATTCCTGATTCGAACATGATGTCAAACTCAGATTCGCGGAACGGCGCGGCCACCTTGTTCTTGACAACTTTCGCGCGGACCCGGTTACCCATTACCGTATCCCCCTCCTTGATGGACGAGATACGGCGAATATCAAGACGGACCGAGGAATAGAACTTGAGCGCCCGCCCACCTGGTGTCGTTTCCGGATTACCAAACATAACGCCAATCTTCATACGAATCTGATTGATGAAGATGACGATCGTATTGGTCTTGCCAATAGCGGCCGTGAGCTTCCGCAAGGCCTGACTCATCAGGCGAGCCTGGGTCGCAACCTGCGTATCGCCGATGTCGCCTTCGATTTCCGCCCTCGGAATCAGCGCAGCAACCGAGTCGACAATGATCACATCTACAGAACTGCTTCTTACGAGCATCTCGGTGATCGAGAGTGCCTCTTCACCGGACTCTGGCTGACTGACCAAGAGCTTCTCCAAGTCAATCCCGCACTTCTTCGCCCACCCCGGATTCAAGGCGTGCTCTGCATCGACAATTGCGGCGACACCGCCGTCCTTCTGCGCCTGTGCCGCGACGTGAAGCGCCAACGTCGTTTTTCCCGACGATTCAGGACCAAACATCTCAATGATACGGCCACGCGGCAGCCCTTTTCCCCCAAGCGCCAAATCCAGCGAGAGAGTTCCCGTGCCCACGCCGTCAATGTCAGCCTCCATTTTGTCGAGCTGCATGATGGCGCCTTTGCCGTAGGCCTTTTCAATCTGCTGCAATGCCCGGTCAAGTGCAGCACCGCGTTTAGCTGTTTGATCTTCGTTCATAATGACGCGCATATTACATCCTTTCATATACGACTGTCACGTGATTCGTTTCCCGCATCACCGCACTCTCACAGACGCTTTGCTGAGGCCTGCAATCGTCAGGCAGTCCGTTGTGCCCAACATTCATGTTTGGCCGTCGAGTGTGGTCGTCGAGTAGCGATGGCTTACGTGTCTGACGAATTGGGCCAAGGCCGACGTTCGCATCGACCAGTGTAAGAACGACCCATTGCGTCCCTTCGCGACCCCTTCATGCCCCTTTCATGACCCGACTACTGAAAATCTTCATTTCTGTGCTAGCCCAACAAGGGCAGCGTACTCATCGGCGTATAGCTGGGTCCCGAAGATGAGAGGTTCGACGCCATGAGGATCAACTCATTGACTTCAACATCAACGGGCTTCAACGTTGCGCCTTCAACTTTCTGGCGGAGCTCGCCACGCGATCTGTCGTCGCGAATCCGACCCATTGTTATGTGGGCGCTAAATGAGCGGCGCTCGCGTTCAAAACCTGCCTCTTCCATGGACGCCTCTACCGCGTCGACAAGGTTCATCAATTGGCCTTGGTCTTCTTCGATTCCCGCCCAAATCACACGAACGGGACCTCTTGGCGGATAACATCCCGTACCACTCACCCGCAACGTAAATGGTGAGAAGTTTCGAGCGACCTGGTCTATCGCCTTCGAGGCGTCAACCACCCAACCATCCTCGATTTCACCCAAGAACTTGAGCGTCAAGTGAAACAACTCCGGATGAACCCAGCGAACACTTCGCACTTCAGCCTTCAATGATGACTGAACGCGGTCGATCGCACGACGCGCCTGGGTATTCAGGGCAATGGCGACAAAGGACCTTATCATTTCGCAGAGACCACGAGAGTCGATGGCGGGCGATACGTAGATTCGAAGCTTCTTTCCCCTCCACTCCGTCTACGTATGTCGCCCCATGCCATCATCGTCTGGCTAGCTTACGTTCATCATGGAGAGAAACTGATCGACACGAGCGTTCAAGGCGTCTTTGTTCAACGTTTCCAGCCGGCGAAGCGAGAAATCTTCGATTGTGAACGATGCCACAACGATACCGCGAACCATGGCGCGTCGAAGCGTTTCAGCATCGTCACGGCCCTCAGCCGCGATATAGCCGAGCATACCCCCTGCGAAACTATCGCCGGCGCCGGTCGGATCTTTCACGTGGGGGGTTGGGAACGCTGGCAGCACGACCGGGCCTTCGCCGGTGAACAGCATGGCACCGTGCTCGCCTTTCTTGATGACCAGAAAACGCGGGCCCATCGCCAACATGGATTCTGCCGCCTTAATGAGATCACGCTGACCGGTCAGTTGACGGGCTTCACCATCATTGATGATGACGCCATGCACGTGCTTGAAGACATCAATCAAGGAATCTCGTGCGGATGAAATCCACAAGTCCATGGTGTCAAGCACGATCGTCTGCGGAGACGTGACCTGAGTGATCATCTTCTTCTGTAGCTCAGGATGCGTGTTGGCGAGGAAAACGACTTTGCTGTCCGCGTACGCAGTAGGAACCGTCGCCCCCTCTTCTTCAAGGACGTTCAATTCAACCGACATTGTTTCGCGTTCGTTGATGTCGTCCAGGTATTTGCCATGCCAACGGAAGGTCTTGCTGCCTTTGCGTACCTCGAGGCCCGCAAGGTCAATATCACGCGCCTTCAGGACGTCGTGATGTTCGATGGGGAAATCTTCCCCGACAACACCGACAAGTCGTACCGGCGTGTATTGGACCGCTGCGTATGAAAAATAAACGGCCGAGCCGCCGAGGACATCAGCGGCCGAGCCAAATGGCGAATCGACGGTGTCGATGCCGATACTTCCCGTAACCAGTAGTGACAAAGCGTTTCCTCCTTACAGGCCTTTCGCCTGCTTTGAT